>DATGIR010000001.1:0-5779 GCA_035295605.1 Fimbriimonadaceae bacterium
AGGAACATGCTTCAGGCACTTCTCGCTGGTGTATCCAGCATCAAAGCTCAGCAAACACGGATGAACGTGATCGGTAACAACCTCGCGAACATCAACACCGCGGCGTACAAGGACACGTCCGTCGCATTCGAAGACCTCGTGAGCCAGACGCTCAGCAGCGGCTCGGCCCCAACCTCGAACCGGGGCGGCACGAACCCAATACAAGTCGGTCTCGGCGTGGCGATCGGCTCGACCTCGGTTGACACCAGCCAAGGCTCGTTCGACGCCACCAACGTCCCGTCCGACCTCGCAATTCAGGGCAACGGCTACTTCGCGGTCAGCAACGGATCGAACATCTCCTACACCCGTGACGGCACGTTCAACGTCGACGCGTCCGGCAACCTGGTGCAGGCGAGCACGGGGCAGCGGCTGCTTGGATGGCAGGCCGACAAGACCGGCAAGATCGACACGACCGCTCAGGTAACCGCCGGCAGCTTCCTGACGATTCCGGTCGGCACCGCTACGTCCGTGCAGGCTACGGGTTCGGCGAGCCTGAACGGGAACCTCAATGCTTCCGCGGCTCCGACGGATACATGGTCCACCCAGACCACGGCGTTCGACTCGCTGGGTATCGCCCACAACATTACCGTCGTCTTTTCGAACCCGCAGTCGCCGCCGCCGGCGCTTCCGGCGCCCCCTCCCGGCGCAACGACGAGCTGGGACTGGAACGCCTACGAGGGCACCGCTGCAACGGGCACCCCAATCGGGAGCTCCGCGACGGCCGGCAATCAGCCGCTGTTCTTCAACAACACCGGCGCCTACTGCAACGTGTTCGGCGCCGGCGCGGCTGACTCGATTACGGTTCCCGCGTCCAACGGCGCCAGCGCGACGCCGATCACGCTGGACTTCTCGGCGGTATCGCAGCTAAGCGAGCCCAGCTCGGTGGAAATTCAAGCTAACGGGTTCCCCCCCGGCGAGCTCCAGAACTACAGCATCGGCAATAACGGCGTCATCACGGGCGTCTTCTCGAACGGCATGACCCGGCCCCTGGGTCAGATCGCCCTCGTTGGCTTCGCCAACCCGGCCGGCCTGATCCAGACGAGCGACAACCTGTCGACGGGCTCCGTGAACAGCGGCCTTCCGGCGTTCAGCTCCCCGGGTACCGGCGCGGTCGGGACGATTTCCGCCGGCTACCTCGAGCAGAGCAACGTGGACATCGGGTCCGAGTTCACCAACCTCATCGTCACCCAGCGGGGCTTCCAGGCCAACACCAAGATCGTCACGACTGTCGACCAGATGCTTCAGGACCTGGTCAACATGAAGCAATAGCCTGCCTGGCTCGCGTTGGTATCCTGTTTCGGATGCTGCGCGAGCCGCTTTCGACGACCGACGCCCCTGCCGCAATTGGCCCCTATAGCCAGGCCATGCGCGCGGAGGGGCGTTTCCTCTTTTTGAGCGGGCAGGTCCCGCTCCGGCCCGACGGGGAGCTCGTGACCGGCGACATCAAGCTTCAAACCGCCCAGGTCGTCGCCAACATCCGGGCGGTTCTCGCCACGGCGGGGCTCACGCCGGACAGCATCGTCAAGACGACGATCTTCCTCTCCTCCATGGATCACTTCGCCGGGGTGAACGAGGTGTACGGCGGAATGTTCTCGGGACCGCCACCCGCCCGCTCCACGGTCGCCGTCGCCGGATTGCCCAAGGGGGCGGACGTGGAGATCGAAGTGGTGGCGCTCTATTGAAGACCGTCGTCTCGGTTAGCCTGGGCACTAGTCAGCGAGATAAGCAGCAGACCGTCGACCTGCTCGGGGATACCTTCTCCATCGAGCGCCGTGGCACCGACGGTGACATGGCGAAGTTCGCGAAGACCTTCACGGAGCTCGACGGCAAGGTGGATGCCCTTGGGGTTGGCGGCGCCGACATATACCTCCGCCTTCCGGGCAGGGTTTACGCCTTCCGTCAAATCAAGAACATCGTCGATGCCGTGCACTTCACGCCGGTCGTCGACGGCGGCGGGCTCAAGCACACCCTCGAACGCGAAACGATCCGCCAACTCCAACGGGAAGGCGTCATCGACTTCGCCAAGCTGAAGGTCCTCATGGTGTCGGCGGTCGACCGGTTCGGCATGGCCCAGGCGATGGAGGAGGCCCTTGCCCAAGTCACCTACGGTGACCTCATGTTCGGCCTCGGCATCCCGATCCCGATGCGGAAGTACAAGTCCGTGATCACATTCGGCAAGATCCTGCTACCGATCATCACCCAGCTCCCATTCAAGTGGTTTTATCCAACCGGGAAGCAGCAGGAGGAGCGCAAGCCCAAGTATCCGGCGGAGTTCCTACGAGCCGACGTTATCGCCGGCGACTGGCATTACATCCGGCGGTACATGCCCGACAAGCTCCCCGGACGCACGATCATCACTCAGACCATCCGCAAGGCGGATTTGGACTTCCTCAAGTCGGCCGAGGTCAAACGCGTGATCACCACGACCCCCGAGATGGGGGGCGAAACGTTTGCAACCAACGTCATGGAGGGTGTGATCGTCGCCCACCTCGGCAAGAAGGTCGCCGACCTGACCGAGCAAGACTACTTGGACACTCTACGAAAGCTGGGTTGGAAGCCCAACGTGATCGACTTGGCGTAAAGTGGCGCAGTCGCCGCGTAGTCGCAATTGAGAAGAGCTTGACTCGGTTCGCGTTCATCATTCATCCGATCACCGCCCGGGACGTCGCCCGGAAGTATCGCGTCGCGACGTTTCTGCCCGATAGTTGGGTGGAAGCGATCATCCGCCCGATGCACCCAAAGCTTCTGAGCCATATCACCGGTATTCGCTCGAAGACCGGCGCGGAAACCGAGGGGATGTTTATCGGTTTGCCGCTGACCCCGCACCAGATGATCAAGTCGGTTCCGATCGACGAGGTTTACGACAAGATCGCCGCTTGCGTGGAGTTGGCGGCGAAGAACGGCGCCGACATCATCGGTTTGGGGGCGTTCACGTCGGTGGTCGGCGATGGCGGCATCACCGTGGCCAAACGCTCGCCGATCGCGGTGACGACCGGCAACAGCTACACGGTGGCGACCGCGATTCAGGGCACGGTCGAAGCGTGCGGTCTCGTCGGGGTGGACGTTCCGGGCGCCAAGCTCGCCGTGGTCGGCGCGACCGGCGCTATCGGCAAGACCTGCGCGCGGGTGCTTGGACGGCAGTTCGCGAGCACGGTCCTCGTCGGCCGGAACCTCGAGCGGACACAAGCGGTTGCCGCCGAGATTCCGGGCGCGACTGCCACTACCTCCATCGACGCGCTTCGCGATGCCGACGCGATTGTCACCGTGACCTCGGATGATGCCGAGATCATCCGGCCCGAGCATCTCAAGCCTGGCGCGGTCGTGTGCGACGTGGCGCGCCCTCGGGATGTGTCGGTGCGCGTCGCCAAGGAGCGCCCTGATGTGCTCGTCATCGAGGGCGGGGTGGTCCGGGTTCCCGGCGACGTGGACTTCGGCTTCGACTTCGGTTTCCCCCCGAAAACCGCCTACGCCTGCATGAGCGAGACGATCATGCTTGCCCTCGAGGGACGCGTGGAGTCTTTCACCCTCGGAAAGGACGTCTCCGTCGACCAGGTGAACGAGACCATACGCTTGGCCGACAAGCACGGATTCGAGCTGGCCGGCTTTCGATCGTTCGAGCGCGCGGTGGACGACGCGGCGATCGATCGGGCGCGGGATGCGCGCGCAAAATCTGCCAGCGCGGCATGACCTCCATGTAAAGTGAGGCATGCACCGGACTGCCGCCTCGCTGGCGATTCTGTGTTGCGCCGTATGCTCGCCGGCGCAGTCGCCCGGCGGCCACTACGCCATCACCCTCGACCGCGGCAAGCCGATCGACGTCTCCGGCGTGACGATGGCCGAGAACGGCCCCCCGACTCCTATCGGCCAACGTCCTTCCAGCGCTACGAAGGCCACGATCACAACCGGCGATACCTCCGAACTCCTCACAACCGTGATCCGCTCCTGCCTTTCCGGCGGGCGATTTTCCAAGGTGACCCTCACCTACTTCACGTCGGAGAAGAAGGTCGAGTACACGGTTCTACTCAAGCATGTGACCGTCGCGGAGATCACGTTTCCCGCCGTAGACGACGCCACGCGTACGCTCGGCGACTTCAATTGGACTCTGGACGCGGAATCGGCCGAGATCGACTATACGATGATGCACAGCGCAGGCGGTCTTTCCAGCGCGAACGCGGCTCGCCTCGAGCGCGCCAGGGCCCGCATGGAGGCGAACCTCCTCGAACAGGTGCGGCACCATGCGTGGGAGGCGCCCAAGGTCGCCCCGACGGTGGCGGAGGGCGATCCGTTCGCGCTCCACATCGAGGGGCTGGACACGGGGGGCGTCGCCTCCTTGGCGCCGCTCGTTCTCAAGCGCCCCTTCAGAACCGGGAAGGGTGCGACGTTTCAGACCGGATCGTTCGTGGTTTACGTCGAAGGCACGCGCTCGTCCGAGTTTGCCGACGCCCTGAAGCGGGGGAGAACGTTCCCAACCGGATCACTGAGCTATTTCCGCCTTGGCGACAGGGGGACCTTGGCCCTCGCCATCAAGAACCTCGCGGTGAAGACGTGCTCTCGCGTCGACGAGAAGGCCGCGAAACCTGTCGATGCCGTCGAAATCACCTACGGCGACCTCGCGTTCGAGCGGTGAGGGCGCCGCTCACTTGTCGGTGAGCCGCTCGAGAACCAAGCCGTCCTTGTCAAACCCCTTCGGATCGAAATACTTCAGTGCCCCGGCGCTCGGGGTCAGCGTTATCGGCACATTTCGGTCCTGCACGTCCTGTGGCTCACGCGAAATCGGCCGCCCGAGGATCGACGTCACGCGCAGCACGCCGTGGCCGTCCTCGAGTCGGAAGTCGCCCTCCTTTCCCATCCCCGAGTCGGTCATTGTAAAGTGCCCGCCCGGCAGGATCGTCACCCGCACGGTTGCCGCTTCCTCCACGACGTGGGGGTCCGTGCCAGGAATCGGCGTGAGCTTGCGGTGCCCGATCCAGGCGCCCTGATAGTTGAAAGAGTTCGTCGGCCCGCACCCGGCCAGACCTCCGATTACGAGCGAACCGCCCGCGATCATAATGAGGTGAATGGCCCTCTTCACTCCTGAAGTCTACACAGCGATGGGGCTGAATCAAGGCGAATACGAACTCATCCTCAAGTTGCTGGGCCGGGAGCCGACGATAACCGAGCTCGGCATGTTCGCAGTTATGTGGAGCGAGCACTGCGGATACAAATACTCCCGACCGGTCCTCGCCGCGTTCAAGCGTTATAAAGAGGCTCTCGAAGGGAAGGGCTTCGAGAATGCGGGGATCGTCGAACTCGGCGACGGCCTCGGGGTGACACTCAAGGTCGAGTCGCATAACCACCCGAGCGCGGTCGAACCCCACCAGGGCGCCGCCACCGGCGTCGGCGGCATTATCCGCGACATTCTCACCATGGGCGCCCGGCCGATCGCCTCCCTCAATTCGTTGCGCTTCGGCACCCTGACACCCGGGGCGGAAAGCGAGGAGACGTGTGCCCGCAATCGATACCTCTTCGAGCACGTGGTCGGCGGCATCGGCGGCTACGGCAACTGCGTCGGCGTGCCCACGGTCGGCGGGGAGGTGGCCTTCCACCCCAAGTACAGCGGCAATCCCCTCGTGAATGCGATGTGCGTCGGCGTGCTCCAACTGGAATCGGTTACCACCGCGGCGGCGGCGGGCGACGGAAATCCCGTGCTCTACCTCGGCTCTTCGACCGGTAAGGACGGCATTCACGGCGCCACGTTCGC
>DATGIR010000002.1:0-15265 GCA_035295605.1 Fimbriimonadaceae bacterium
CCATCGCGAAGCCGCCCAGGCCATTGGTAAGGATCCACTCGCGACGAGTCGAGACCTCGGGGTTCTTACACGCCTGCTCGTCGAGAACGTACGCCATCGCTCTGAGGGAAGGATAGCGGAAATCGGGGATCGGGGATCGGGGATGGAGGATGGAGGATGGAGGATGGAGGATGGAGGATAGTGGGTCGAGGTTAGTCTGGAAGTTTGGGGGCGGGCTTGGGGCGAGAGGGATTACGCTTCAATATCTCGTTGAGGGCGCTGTCGACACGGAGCTGGCCGCCGAAGATGAGCTGCGACGGGAAGGTGCGGATCCGGATGAATAGTTCCAACGGCCCGACGCTTTGACCCAGAAACATCTCGCGATCGTACCAACGGCGGCGGTCGGTATCGTACTTCGCGAGCAGCGAAACCCGGTGCGGACCAAAGGCGTAGTCGGTTCGAAACGCCAGGCTGTTCAAAGAGTAGAGGTCATCGGCTAGGTACAGGGGAGAACCGGTTTCCCGCGCGCCCACGAAGGCGGCGCCGAACCGCCAGGTCTCATTGGGCCGGTAAACCAGGCCGGCCTGACCGTGGATCCACCCAAACCGCGTACTCGAGCCGACGAAGGCGGCGGCATCGAGCCGCGGCCGGATGGTGAGGGTCGGGGAAAGCCGCAGCATCGGGAATTCGAGCGTGGTCGCATTCAGGAACCGGTCGTGATCCGTCGCTCCGAGGGCGTGAATGTGCTGAAACGTCGTGTCGCTGAGCACGGCCGCGCCGCGGGGCAGCTCGAGCGAGCGCTCGATGGTCGCCTCGAACGGCTTGACGAACACCTCGCTTCCCTTCCGGTCGTAGGCCTGGACGTTGACGAAGCTCTGAACGCTGACGTTGTCGCGGGGCAGCGAGACTTGGGCATGCTCGTCGCTCGGCGATTCGATTCCCACGCTGTCCATCCAGCCGAAGTCGAACCGCATGTCGAGATCGGAGCGCGGGACGACCAGGCCGCGGGCCTCGCCGGCGGAGAGAAACGAACGCGCGAACTGGACGCCGTAGCTCGGGGGGGCGGTCTGGGTAACGGCGAATGACCCAGCCACCGCCGTCCGATCGTCGAGCAGGTAGCGGGGATGGTAGCGAACGCCGAGTCCCCGATCTCCCGAGTAAGTCGGCACCGGATAGATGTCGCCGCCCAGGCTGCGGGTCACGCTGTAGTTGAAGTGCCGAACGCCGCCGATTCGCGTGCCGATCACGTGGGCGTCGGCGCTGTAAACCCGGAGGCCGGTACCGGGCCGAACCACCGCATGGCCGGCAAGAAAGTAGGCGAGCGGATGCCCTCGCGCGAGCTCGGCGCGCACTGCGTCGAGCGTCCAAAGGCCGGGCTCGATGTGGACCTTGGCGGCGATAACGCGCATCCCGTCGACGGTGATGAGCGCCTCGGAGGCGTCGCCGGTCTTGTCGACCCAGTTAAAGGTCGCGTTATCGGCGCTGAGCAGCCCGACCGGATCGGTAACCTCGACGTGGCCCTTCGCAAGTCCCGAGCCACGGCGCAGCGTGTCGGTGCCCTCCGGGTAAAGCTCGATGCTGTCGGCCGTGATCCGGCTCTCCCCAAACGTGAGCGTGGCATTTCGATAGACGAAGTGGGGAAACGGGAGGGCTTCGTAGCCACCGACGCCCACCAGCTTGAGCTCGGACGGAAGCCCTCTCTGGGTCGGTGCACTTGCGGGGGCGGCTTGGGGGGTCGAATCGTGCGGACCGGGTGCGGGCCACGCCCATCCAAGCGGCATGAGTTAAGAGATTCTACCGGTCCGGCATTCCTGAGAAAACTCTGTTGTACAATGCACCCAGGACCTCCCCCGCATGTTTAGCGCCCGCACTTACACGTTGTCCCCGTCCGAGGCCGCGCTCCAGGAAAGGCAGTGGGTCGCCAAGTGCAGGGAAGGTGACGAATCGGCGCTGGGCATGCTGATCGCGCGCCACCGAAATCGCCTGCTTCGAACGGCGGCGAACCTCTTGCGAGACCGGCACGAGGCCGAAGATGTAAGCCAAGAGGCGTTCCTCAAGGCGTTCCGTGAACTACACAAACTGCGCGACGACCGTGCGTTTTCAGGCTTCCTTTATCGAATCTGCGTCCGGCTCTGTATGGACCGGCTCCGACTCAAGCGAGCCGAGACGACCGAGTTCGATTCGGTCGAGCCGCACCAGGGCGGGAACGTCGAGAATCGCATCGTTATCGAGAAACTTTTGGCCCAATTGCCTGCCGAATTGCGCGCCACGCTCGTCCTACGGGAGATGGAGCAACTTAGCTACGAGGAGGTCGCGACCGTGATGAACGTGCCGATCGGCACCGTTCGGTCCCGATTGCACACGGCTCGCGAGCGCTTCCGGAAGCTATGGGTCGAGGCGGTGGGCGAGCAGTGATCCTTATGCCGAACTGCCGCAAGTTCAGGCGGCTGTGCCTCGAACGCGAGGATCGCGAGCTCCGGCCCCGCGAAACCGCTTTCGTCGATTCCCACCGCGAGGCTTGCGATCCGTGCCGCATTCAGGAAGCCGCGTCGGTCAACTCCCTCAACATGCTGCGCGCGATAACGATGACGGTGCAGCCAAGCGACTCCTACGACTCGAAGCTAGTCCGACGCGTCAAGATCGACCGGGGTCGAGATCGCTTCGCGTACTGGTTTCCGGGCATCGTAAGCGCCGGCATTGCGAGCTTCGCCATGTTCGCCCTCCTCCAGCTCGTCACGTCGTCGCACCCCGTGAAGCCGTTCATCGACCGAAGCGCGGGCGCACAGAATTTTGCCGCGCCCGACCAGATTGAGCCGCGCCTGCTGTTGGCGCCGGAAGCGCCGCGGTCGATCACGCGCTAAGCTTCGCCCATGTCGGCTAGCCAGCCGCTTTCCCGATCGGTGGCGACTCGGCGCCTCAGCCGGCCACCGTTTCGCTCGCGCGGCCTGACCCTGTCCGCGCTGATCGGCGCCACACTGGTCCTTCTTGCGTACCCGGCGTCGCGCCCATTCTACGTGGGGATGCTCCTCCCGTCGGGCCTCGATCGGGCACTCGCGAACACGTCCTCGGTTGCAAGGGGCACCCGGCAGCTTCCGAACTCCAACACGCTCGACGGTCGGGCCATCTGGTTCAGCGTTGCGGCACAGCGAATCCTCAACCATCGGCGAATCGGGGAGAACGAGCTGAAGACGGTCGAGCAGCTCATGGTGGCCGGCGCCGATGCCGAGCCGCAAAACGCGTTCTGGGAACAAGCGGACGCCGCCTTACTGCTGCAGCTCGGCAAGTCTGACCAGGCGATCGCCGCCTGGCTACGCGCTTCGCGGCGGCTCAACTGGAGCGATCATCAAAACGACTTTCTCGGCGCGGATCTGGCGGTCCGCCCGCATCCGCCGGCGTACGCCTATGCCGAGCTCTACGAGCTTAGAACGCCCTACGACGATCCGCGCCAGTCGGTCGAGTTAGGCGTACCCGCCGCCGTTCGGCTCATTTACGAAACCGCCAACAAACTGACTTGGTTGCAGCCTGAACCGAACGTAGAAATGCGGCTCGCATCGGTGCTCAACGGCACGCTCGTCCGGCAGCGCGCGCGCTCGGTAGCGGCAACCCGTCTCGGCACGAAGATCATCGAGGCCGGAGTCTCCAAGCAGGCCGATGAGCCGGAGGATCCTCGACATCCCGGCGTCAAGGGGCTCCTCATCGCGCGCGACAAGTTTACGAGCGCGGTCGTCCACGCCAACCTGGGATACGACGAAAGGGCGGTGGGAAAACTCTTCAACGAGGCGGAGGGCGCCTACGCCATTACAACTTTGGAGGACGTCCGCGGCACGATGCAGCTCGAGGCAGAGGGTGCGGCAGTCCTTCACACCGCGCCGGGGGCGTTCCTCATGTGCACGTTCCTTGGGCTCTTGCTCATGGGGGGACGCTGGCTGATCGGCCGATTCTCGGGCATTCACGTCAAGAACCCGTGGCCGTTGACAGTCGGCGCGGCGGCTATGGCGGTTGGAACTGCGCTCTTCTTCACGAGCGCGTTTGCCGCCTTCGCGCTCGGCCTCTGTATCGTCTTTGCCGGCAGCACGCCTACCCACGTTCGCAAGCGCCGGCCGGAGTGGCTCGGCCCGCTCTTCTGGGTGGTCACCTCCAGTGTCACCACCGTGCTGCTGCTGGCGTGCGCGGCAGGCTTCGTGCTCGGCGCGGCGCCCAGCCGCGTCTTGCTCGTGCCTAAGCTGCCCGCCGCATTCGACGGTCAGGCGATGGTTTGCGGTGTCATCGCCCTTGCGATCGGGTTTCTCTTTCTCTGTGCACCGCTCTGGGCCTTCGCCCAGCGTCTGCCAACCGTGCACGTCCTCAACATTGGATTGGGGCAGGTAAGCCAGAAGTTGGTGCTCGGCTCGCTCATACTTGCCGTGGTAAGCGGTCCGACGTGCGTGTACTTCGACCGCCTACTCGTCGAAAAGCGCCTCGATCCGCAGTTTCGAAACGAGTTCGTCTACTACCGCCAAAAGCTGAGCCCATCACCTCCGACCGAGAATGACGCCAATCCTAGCCCCTGAACTATCCGCCGAACTCGAACAGCTCAAGGCGGCGCGGCTCAGGCTCATCGAAGAGTGCACCGCCGACGGCGACGGGTCCGCTTGGTGCGCGGAGCACACCGCAATCGTCGACCGGGCCGTGACGCTGCTCTTTCAAGGCGTAATGGCGGCTTACCCTTCCGCGCCGCGCCTTTCGGTCGTGGCAACCGGCGGGTACGGACGAAGGGAGCTGGCGCCCTACTCGGACATCGACCTGACGGTGGTGCCCGAAGAGGCGGATTCGCCGGTTCTGGACGAGGCGCTGCGTTCCCTCTTTCGAGCCTTACACCAAACGCTCGGCTCGGACTTCAAGCTCGAGATCGGCTATGCCTACCGGCTCATCAGCGACGTTCCCGGCCTCGACGCCGTGACGCGCACCGGTCTGCTCGATGCGCGCCCCGTGGTGGGTTCGCAACGCGTGTACAACGCTCTGGCGGACGCGTTTTGGGAATCGATGCCGAGCGGCGAGTTCGTGCTCTCGAAGATCACCGAGCGCGTGGCCGCCATGCGGCGCTTCAACGATTCCCCGCTTTCCATCGAGCCGCATTTGAAGGAGGGTGCAGGTGGTTTGCGGGCCTATCAGGCATCGAACTGGATCCGCGCCGCAATCGGGGAGCGGGCCGCCCGCCCGGACCACCACTATGCCAACCTTCTCCGGGCGCGCAACCTGCTCCACAAGGTCTCTGGGCGCCGTCAGGACCAGTTCACGCGCACGCGGCAGGTGGCAATTTGCGAAGCGTTCGGACTGGATCACGCCGCGTTCATGCGCGAAGTTCTGGACGCATTGCTCCACGGCAACGACGAGTACGAGATGACTCTGGAGCGGCTGCGCGAGGCCCGATTTGGGCTTTCCGGCCCGGTAATGGCCTTACGCGGCGAGGCGCGGGTGCAGAGCCCGGCCGATCCCGGCGAGGCGGCCGTGGGGATCGCGATCGCGACCAAGCTCGGCCTCAGCGTGAGCCGCCTGGAGAACGCGTACACCGGGTCTGTCAACGGACCTGCCGCGCTCTACGCCGTCTCCACCGGAGAGCCGACCTTGCGGAATCTCGACAAGTGCGGCCTGATCGCCGAACTGCTCCCAGAGCTGGATGCCTGCCGAACCCTCGTTCCCGACGATGCGAGCCACGCCTACACGGTGTTCGAGCACAGCTTGCGGGTCGCCGGACGGCTGGATAGGGCGGACACAGATTCTTTCCTCGGGGAGCTCAGGGGCGGGATCAGCGACGTCGAGCCGCTCTATCTTGCCGCTCTCCTCCACGACGTGGGCAAGGAGCGATCGGCGGCGGAAGGCCGATCGCACAGCGATATCGGCGCGGAGCTCGCGAGGCAGGTGGGGGCGCGCTGGCAGCTTTCCGAACGGACGACCGAGCTCGTTGCCTGGTTGGTCAAAGAACACCTCACGATGTCCCTCTTCATGCGAATCCGGGACGTCCACCACCCTGCGACGATCGCGGAGTTCGGCTCCATCGTCGAAACCCCCGAGCGGCTCTTCATGCTCGCCCTGCTCACTTGGGCGGACATCTCGTCGGTGGCCGAGGGCGCCTTCACGTCGGCACAATACAGCTTCCTCAGGGACCTCACAAACCGTACTCATGAGGCCCTCCAGGGAGGCGAGCCGGCGCTGGCCGAGCCTTCGGTGGCACGCCGGCGCATCCTTCGGCAGCTCGCCAAGGACGACGTCGACGAGGGGCGCGTCGAAGCCTTCCTCGAGAGCCTTCCCGCCTACTACTTCACCTCCACTTCGCCCGAGTTGGTTCGGCTGCACATGACGTACGCCGACCGGGCCAGAAAGGGCGAGATCACGGTGGAAACGAATACACAGCCTGACCTTGGAGCGACCGAGGTCACGCTCTGTATCTCGGATTCCGCGGGCCTGCTCAGCACCGTCCTTGGAGTGCTTTACGCCTTCGATCTGAGTATTTCGAGCATCCGGGCATGCACGACTGAGACAAATCCGGCGATCGCGCTCGACTCCTTCACCGTCAGCTTCGGGGGGCGTCCGGTTCCTAACGGAACGTGGTCACAAGTGGCGACGGCGCTTCGCCGGGTCATGGGCGGCGAGCTCAAGGTCGACGAATTGCTGAAGGCCAAGGGAAAGGATCCCGAGCGGCGGCAACACGTGCTGCGCTATGTGTTCCGGGACGGAAACCCGGAGGTTTTGGAGATCCAGGCGCCGCGAGGAAGGGGTATGGCGTTCCGCCTCTCCCGCATGCTCAGCGAGCACGGCTTCAACATTCTTTCGGCTCGGGTCGGCCAATGGGGCGGTCATGCGGCGGCGGCCTTCTACCTCCAACCGACGGCAGGCGCGAAGCAGCGCGTGGACGCCGCTCTGGCCGGTTAGGCTAGTACAGGTAGTCGAAGCCGGGCTAAGCTGGGCGAATGCCGGAATACCCGGACATCGAGCTCTACCTGGCCCGGCTTCGCGACGTCGTCGCCGGGCAGCGGCTCGAAAGGGCGCGGTTCTACAGCGCCTTCGTTCTCCGCTCGGTGATTCCGCCGACGGAGGTCGAAGGCAGGATCGTTACCGGTATCTCCCGCATCGGTAAGCGGATTGTCCTCGAATTGGAGGATGAGCGCTTCATCGTGATTCACCTCATGATCGCGGGGAGGATCCAGTGGTTATCGCCGGCGCCCCTGGAGCGGCGGGCCTTCGGCAAGATCTTGCTGGCATCGTTTCGGTTCCCGAACGGCCAACTTAACCTGGTCGAGATGTCGACCCAGAAGCGCGCCTCGATCCACATTGCCCAGGGTCGAGCCAGCCTCGAGCAGCATCGCCGTTGGGGGCTCGATGTATTCACCGCCAAGCCCGAGGAGTTCGCCGAGCGCGTGCGACTTGAGAACCGCACGTTGAAGCGGCTGCTCACCAACCCGGACACGTTCGATGGTATCGGCAATGCCTATTCGGACGAGATCCTGTTCGCGACCAAGCTCTCGCCACTGAGGCTCACGAGCTCGTTGACCGATGAAGAGATCGCCCGGCTTCACGAAGCGTGCAAAACGACGCTCGCTCACTGGAAAGATCGGCTCCTGGAGCTCTATCCCGGGTTCCCCAAACCTGCGGACGTCACTGCCTTTCGGCCCGACTTCGCGACCCACGGACGGTACGGCAAACCGTGTCCGGTATGCGGATCGCCCATCCAGCACATCGTGTATGCCGAGAACGAAACAAACTACTGCGCCAAGTGCCAGAACGAGGGACGCCTGTTGGCTGACCGCAGCTTGTCACGACTCCTGAAATCCGATTGGCCGAGGACGCTCGAGGAGATGCTGAACTAGGATTCGATGTGCAGCGTCTTCTCGTGGGTGTAGAGGGCGGAGCCGGCGGGCGCGCCGCGCGACTTGCGCACGTGCTTTTTGAGCGTGTAATCCACCGCGACGATCCCGGCGTGCTTGCTCGGCGAGTTCCTGACCGCGACCTCCGCCGCGAAACGCAGCGCCTCCGGCCCGACGCGATCCGGCTTGTTGTTGGTGGCAATCACAACATGAGCGGAGACGCCGCCGCGCACATGAAGCCAGATGTCGTTTGGCTTGGCCACGCGGAGGGTGAGGTAGTCGTTGGCGGTTGCATTCTCTCCGAAGAGCACCCGGCAACCGCCGGGGCCCACGATTTCTCGAACGCGATGTCCCTCGAAAGGGCGGTCCTTGGCCTTGGCGGCATGGTGCTGCGAGTGGAGCCACCGCTTTTCGGAGGCACGCTCGCGCAAATCGTCTAGTTCGCGCAGCGAGGAAGCATCGGCTACGGCCGCGGCCATGGAGGCAATGGCATCCCGCTCGGCAGAGAGTCGGCCCAGTTGTGATTGCGCGAATTCGAGCCGGTCCTTTGCCTTTCGCGCACGGGCGAAGTAACGCTCGGCGTTCTTCTTGAAGTCGAGCTCAGGGGCGGTTCGGATCGAGATCGGCTGCCCATCGTAATCGATCGCATCGACCTGGGCTCGGGGCCACGATTGCGCTGGTCCGTAAGCAAGCAAAAGCTCACCGGCACGCTGGAGCTCGCCGGCCCGCATTCCGTTATCGACCGCGGAGCGGAGATCGTCGACGGCCACCTCACGGGCAAGCAGCACCCGCCCGAGTTCGCTGAGCAGCGAGGCCCGGAGAGCCTGGGCGGCGGCGGCCGGAATCGCGGCGTCGTAGTGCTGCTCGAGCGCAACGGATATCGAGGGGCGGGCGACCTCGCTCAGGCCGAGGGCTGCCAGCGAGTAGGGATACGCGCCGTTGCCGGGGCTGAGCACGGGGTGGAACGGACCCGAAACTGTGCCGCCCGCCGAGACGAGCTTTCGCGCAAACGGAGAAAGGGGGTCGACCGTCCCGGAAACCGGTGGAGGGACATAGCGCCATCCCGGCTGGATTGGTCGAATGCTCTTGGACCGTGTCACCACCTTGGCGGCCGCGACAATCTTCCCTCCCGGATCCAACAGGATGATGTTGCTGTGCTTCCCCATCAGCTCGACGACCAGCGAGGGGCCTTCCGCGAACGTGAGCCGTACGATACGGTCGCCATTCACCTGCTCGACGCCGGCAAGGTGGGCGCCGTCCAGCCGCGCGCGGAGGGCCATACAGAACGCCGGCGCCTCGCCGGGGTTTGCGTACCGCCGGGTCACAAAGTGGATGCGGTAGTGCTCGGCATGACAGGAGATGAGCAAGGTTCCAACTCCCTGCCCCGGCCCTCCATAGAGGTCGATGCAAACAGTGCCGGGTTCGGGCTCGACGACGCGCTGCACCTTGCCGCTGACAAACCCGCCAAGCTCGGCGACCACGCCGGCCAGCACGGTGGCATCGAACGGCACTCTCAAGGGCGAACCCTACTTGTCCGCCAGCGCGCAGAATCGGTCGACATCCTGGCCGATCTGTCCCAGGCTGGACTCCCAGAATCCCTTGCTCCGAATGTCGATTCCGAAGTCGGAGGCCAACGTGGCCGCGTCCGCCATGCCGGTGCGTGAAAGGAGTCGGTCGTAACGCTCGACGAAGCCATCGGGATGCGCTTCGTACTCCGCGTAGAGCCCCATCCCGAAGAGCATTCCGAACATGTACGGAAAATTGTAGAAGTCCGAACCGTAGTAGTGCGGTTTGGCCGCCCACATGTAGCCGTGCAAGCGCGACGAATCCAGGCCGTCTCCGTAGGTTTGTCGCTGAGCATCGAGCATCAGGTCTGTCAAGTCCTCCGGCGTGAGCTCCGTGTGCGCCCGGCGGTCGATGACGGTCTGCTCGAACCGGAAGCGAGAGGAGATGTCCACGACGATCTGGTTTGCACCCTGCAACCCGGCCTCCAGAATCGCAATCTGCTCAGATTCGTCCGCCGCACTGAGGGCCGCCCGTCGGACCACGACCTCACAAAACGTGCTCGCCGTTTCCGCAAGCGTCATCGGGGTGTCCCGCTGAAGCATCGTGCGTCCGCTCAAACATAGGTTGTGATAGGCGTGACCGAGCTCATGGGCGAGCGTGCTGACCTGGTTGTAGCTTGGCTTGAAGTTGAGCATGACTCGCGAATCGCGGTCGCCAACCGGTTGGCAGAAGGCGCCGTCCCGCTTTCCGGCGCGTGGGTATGCGTCGATCCAACGCTCGGCGTAAGCCTGCCTTGCCAGCTCTCCCATTCGAGGCGAAAACGAGTCAAACTGCTGAGCCACGAACGCCTCCGCGTTCTCGTACGACCACGTATCGCCCGGATCCACCAGCGGCGCGAACAGGTCGTGGAAGGCGAGTTTCGGAAGCCCCAGCAACTTCGCCTTCGCCTTCATATAGCGCCGAAACACCGGGAACGCGTCCTCGGCGGCGGCCAGCATGGCGTCCAGAGTCTTCCGATCGATGTTCGAGTGAAACAGCGCGACGTCGAGCGGGGAACCCCAGCCTCGGTGCCGGCAAACCGTGACCGACGCACCCTTGACCCCGTTGAGGGCCGCGGCTACAGGCACGGCGTTTGCTTTCCACGCCGCGAGCTCGGCATCGAACGCTCGTCTTCGCACGGTCGGGTCCGAGTTCGAGGCCATCCCCCTGACCGCGCTGACCGGCAGCGACTCGGCGATCCCTTCGACCTTAACCGAGATTTGGCTGGTTACGTTGCCGTAGAGCTTTTCCCATGCGACTCGGCCACTCACGGCAAGGTCGGCGGCGACCGCCTCCGCCTCCGGACTCATGAGACGTCGGGCTGCCTCCTGCGCCTTGGCGATCGCGAACTCGTGCTCTCGCGCAGCTTCGGACAAGTTCAGCAAAGCGGTGGCGTCGAGTGAGCCGACCCAGGCAGTGAACGAAATTCGAGCCTTGTCGAGTTCGGCGCGGCTCAGGCTGAACCGGCCCGACGCCCGCTGTGCCTTGGCGGCGAACGAATCCACGCTCAGCAGGCAGTCGAGGTATCCCTCCAGCAAGTAGCCCGCCTCCAGCACGCGGCACAACTCGGCGGCGACGGCGTCAAACTGAGCACCGTCTTTACCGGTCAACCCGGCGATTCGCTTGGCGAGGACGGCGGTCTCCGTGGCGAAGGCGATACAAGCAGCCTCGAACTTCGGCGAGTCGACACCCGGGAAGATCGAATCGAGGTCCCACGTGAGATCTCGGGTTGCGGCGGACGACATGAAGAAAGCCTACTGTATCAGCCGCTTCATAATTCCCAACGATGCGGCAACTCGATGAAGTGGACGTCCAGCTTTTGGCGCTGCTCCAAGGCGACGGCCGGATCACGAACGCCGAGCTCGCCAAACGGGTCAACCTTTCCCCACCCTCCGTGCTTCAACGGGTCCGGGCGCTGGAGAAGGCAGGTCTGATCAAAGGATATACGGCGCTTCTCGATGCCGACCGGCTCGGCCTCAAGATCACCGCGCTTACGTTCATCAACCTGTCATTGCATCAGGATCAGCCGATTGAGCGATTTCGCAAAGCGGTCTCGCAGCTTCCCGAAGTGCTCGAGTGCTACCACGTGAGTGGCGAGTTCGACTTCGTCTTGAAGATCGTGGTTCGCGATATGCGTGCGTACGAGTTGTTCGTTCGAGAAAAGCTGGCGAAGATTAAGGGGATTGGGAAGATTCACACGTCATTCGTGTTGGGGACCACGAAGCACACGACCATGCTCCCGTTCACCGCGTGAGAATCAACTAGCGTAAACCGCCCCACAATGCGCCAAGGACCAGTCTTCTACGATCCGAAAGGCAAGCGCCAGCGCGCTCTCGCCTCCGGGGGCGGCGTCGCCGGCCTCGGGGTGGCGGTCGTCAGCACGATCTTCGTCGTCAGTCTGTTCGGCGCAAGCCTGGTCAAGCCTCCTCTTCTCTCGCTGACAGGCACCAAACCCGCCAAGGTCTTGGGAATCGTGCCAACGAAGCGGCGGGGCGGCCCTTCCGGAGGCATGCTCGGCAAGTACCGTGCCGACCTGATCAAGCTCGTCGCCGAATCTAAGAAGCGCACGGCGGCGACTCCCGGCGAGGCTCAACGCATCATCGGCTTTTATAACGGCGACGACGCCGGCTATCTCTCGTTTACGAAGAACGTCGGAGTCCTCAGTCACTTCATGCCCCAATGGCTCCGCGTGAGCCAGGACGGTAAGGAGTTGGTGTCCGACGACATGGACATCGATCCCAACCTCGCCAACATCAGGGCCAAGTGCAGGGAAACCGGCACCAAGCTGGAGCCGATTCTCACCAACTACGAGGGAAAGAGCTTCTCAGGGAAGACAGCCCATGCGCTCCTGTCGAACCCCGTGAACATGGACCATGTGGCGACGGCCATCGCCAAGAAGCTCGTGGCCGAGAACATGGACGGGCTCAACGTGGATATTGAGTCGATCGAGGTTCGGGACCGAGCTGCGTTCGTGGTCTTCCTGACAAAGCTGAACGAGGCGTTCAACAGTACGTCGCTCGAGCTGAGCGTCGACCTGGAAGCTCAGACCGAGCCCCAGTGGCAGGCGAGGTTCGTCGCCGCATGCGACTTCGGCGTGGTGATGGCCTACGACGAACACGACCAGGCCGGGGACCCGGGGCCGATCTCGTCGTGGGGCTGGGTCGACCAAACACTCCAGAACACGCTGGCCAAGGTTCCAGCGAACAAGCTCGTTCTCGGCATCGGCGCCTATAGCCTGGATTGGGCTCCGGGAAAGCCGGAGGAGAATTCGTCGGAGTCCTACCAGGAGGCACTCACGAATGCGGCCGACAACCTCGAGGAAACGAAGCCGAAGGACAGGATCAAGTTCGACAAGGACAGCCTCAACGCCCACTACGAGTATGAGGACGACGACGGACACGCGCGCACGTGCTGGATGCAGGATGCGGTTACCGCGTATAACGCCTGGACAATCGGCCGGGCGCGAGGCGTGACCGGCTTCGCGGTCTGGGCGATGGGAGAGGAGGATCCGACGATCTGGAGCTTCCTCGACCGTCAGTCGAGCGATTTCCCGGACCCCGTCACGAGCCTCGAACACATTCACTACCCGTATCAAGTCGATAACGTTGGGAAGGGCGATCTGCTCACGGTCAAGAGCCGGCCCTCCGACGGATCGCGAAGCGTCAAATTCGATCCTCAGACGGGGCTCGTCACCTCGCTAACCTATGAGACGTTCGCTTCGCCCTGGGTCATCGAACACCACGGCTATGTCGAGAAGGGTGTCGTGCTGACGTTCGACGACGGACCCGATCCCAACTACACCCCCCGCGTCCTCGATATCCTCAAGCGCGAAGGCGTCACCGCGACCTTCTTCATGATCGGCGAGCGAATGGAGGAGAATCCCGGACTTGTCCAGCGCGTGTATGCCGAGGGGCACGAAATCGGGAGCCACACGTTCTTTCATCCCGATCTCGGCGAGGTTAGCGACCGCCGCATCCTGCTCGAGTTGAACGCGACTCAGCGCTCGATCGAAAGCATCGTCGGGCGCGCCACCACGCTGTTCCGGCCTCCCTACAACGCGGATCGCGATCCTGCAAACGAGTCGGAGGTCCATCCGAACGACATCGCCGACTTTCTGGGTTACACGATCGTCGGTGAATCGGCGGACCCCACCGACTGGGATCCGGTCGTGCACGACGCGGCAACCGGCAAGTTTCGGCCCCGAACCCCCGGCGACGTCGTTCGGGACACCATCACACAGGTCAAGCTGTTCGATCAGCCCGCCGCCAAGAACCGGGATGCCGGCAACTGCGTTTTGTTGCACGACGCCGGCGGAAACCGCGAGAACACGGTTGCTGCGCTTCCCGGCATCATTCACGAGCTGCGAGCGCGCGGTTACCACTTCTGCTCCTTGTCGGATCTCCATTCCAAGCAGGACAAGTATCAACGCTGGACTCTGCCTTCAACGCGCGCGGAGCTGATGCCGCCAGTGCCGGAGTCGGACCGGACGATCATCCTGCTGGACAGGATCACATTCACGACGATCTTCACTTTTCTCCAGATCCTCGCTATCGCCTTCGTCAGCGCGATTACGCTCGGAGTTTGCCGGGTGCTCCTGATCACGCCGCTCGCACTCGCCTACGAGCGCCGGAATCGAAAGGTTCGCTATGATCCCGAGTTCCGGCCACCGGTCTCGGTCGTCATCGCCGCCTATAACGAGGAGCAGGTCATCGTGACCACGATCGAGTCTGTGCTGGCAAGCGCTTATCCGGTCTCAGAAGTGATCGTCGTCGACGACGGCTCGCTCGATGGCACCTCGGACGCGGTGGAGGGCGCTTTTGGCGACGACCCGCGTGTTCGGCTCTTTCGGCAGGCGAACGCCGGCAAGGCGGAGGCGCTGAGCCACGCGCTCGCCGAGTGCCGAAACGAACTTCTGGTCTCGGTCGACGCCGACACCCAGCTTCCCCCCGAATCGGTCGGCCTTCTCGTGCGCCACTTCCAGGATCCAAAGGTTGGCGCCGTCGCCGGGAACGTACAGGTCGGCAACATGCGGAACGTCGTCACCACCTGGCAGGGAATCGAGTACACGACGAGCCAGAACATGGATCGCCGGGCGTACGGCCTGCTCAACTGCATTACCGTCGTTCCCGGCGCGATCGGGTGCTGGCGCAAGTCGGCGATCGAAGCGGTTGGCGGACACCAGAGCGACACCCTCGCCGAGGATATGGACCTGACCTGGCGACTCCGGATCAACGGATGGCGCCAGGAGACGGAGAGCGAGGCTTACGCCTTTACGGAGGCGCCGGAAACGATCAAGACGTTCTTCCGACAGCGGTTTCGTTGGACCTATGGCACGCTTCAATGCCTGGTCAAGCATCGCCGGGCCCTGTTCCGGAATGGCGTCTTCGGCTGGTTCGCGCTCCCGGTGACCTGGGTGTTCCAGATCGGCTTCCAGGTGATCGCCCCCCTAGTCGATCTTCAGATGCTGATCTCCTTGCTCGGCTTTGTGCTCGCCGTGGTGTCTCCAAGCGGCAGCCAAGAGTCCTCGCCCTTGGGGCAATCGATCGCAAACCTCAAGGAGGCCGGCGTCTTGTACATGCTCCTGTTCGGAGTCGAGCTCTTCTCGGCGTTCATCGCCTACCGGCTCGAGCACAAGCGAATCGCAAGCCTCTGGTGGTTGTTCCTGCAGCGGTTCGTCTACCGACAGATCATGTACGCGGTGATCTACAAGTCCCTCATCACCGCCCTCCGGGGCGCGAGGCAGGGCTGGGGCAAGCTCGACCGTACCGCAAGCGTGAAGATTTGATGGGCGCACTTCTCAGCTACGACGAAGCTTTGGCGCGGATATTGGCCGAGACCGAACCCCTCAGGCGGCCCGTCGAGCGGATTGGTATGAGCGGTTTGAATGGGCTTCGCGTACT
>DATGIR010000003.1:0-6732 GCA_035295605.1 Fimbriimonadaceae bacterium
TGATGCCGTCGTACTGGCCGGTAGGCACGCGGTCGGTGCCCATGAACATAAGGTGCTCGAAGAGGTGGGCGAAGCCGGAGCGCCGGTCCGGCTCGTCCTTGGAGCCGACGTGGAAGAGGATGTTCACGCTGACGATCGGCAGCTTGTGGTCCTCGTGGAGGATGACTTTGAGTCCGTTGGGGAGGGTGTAGGTAGCTAGCTGGACGCGCTGGGCTCCGATCGCTAGGGGCGCGAGCACGCCGAGGAGGAGCGGCATGAAGCATAGATACCTAACATGCGGCCGTTTCCTCTCCCGCCGGGAGAGGTCCGCCCCGCGGGGTGAGGGCGTCCCGCTTCGTTCATAATCTCTTCGCTTCGGTGCCGGATCGTCTAATGGCAGGACAGCGGTTTTTGGTGCCGCACGTCTAGGTTCGAATCCTAGTCCGGCAGCCAACCAGAATGGGAGAGCAGCGATGAACAAGAACACGATTTGCCTGTGGTACGACAAGGATGCCGAGGAGGCCGCCAACTTCTACGCCAAGACGTTTCCCGATAGCTCGGTCGGCGAGGTGCATCGCGCCCCTTCCGATTTCCCGGGAGGAAAGGCGGGCGACGCGTTGACGGTGACCTTCACGGTTTGCGGCATCCCGTGCCTTGGCCTCAACGGCGGAGACACGTTCAAGCACAGCGAGGCGTTCTCGTTTCAGATCTCGACCGAGAACCAGGAAGAGACCGACCGGTACTGGAACGCGATTGTAGGGAACGGCGGCCAGGAGAGCATGTGCGGCTGGTGCAAGGACAAGTGGGGCCTATCGTGGCAGATCACGCCACGCGCGCTGATGGAGGCGCTGGGGGCCGGAGGCGATACCGCGAAACGCGCGTTCGAGGCGATGATGACGATGCAGAAGATCGACATCGCCAAGCTTGAAGCGGCCGTTTGCGGCGCGGCCGTGTGAATCCGGGTCGCGGGTAGCCTCTCGCGCGTGAAACACCTTACGGTGCCGGCGTTAGCGATCGCCCTTTCGCGGCTCGCCTCGGCGCAGGTTGCCCCGCCCCACCTGCACTACGCGCCGGACCGCACGTACCATCTGGTTCGCACGATTACCAAGCTGGTGGTGGACGCGCCGCACCAGCGGGCGAGCGGAGCGGTCGAAGCCACCATCTCCATGCTTCGCGACGGAACCGCGTCCGTTCACTTCGACACCGCCGCCGACAAAGCCAGCGACATTCAGGTCGATGGGAAGGCGGCGCACTTCACGCAGTCCGGAGGCAGCCTGGAGGTCGACGTTCCGCCCGGTCGCCGTGGCGACGTCCACAGGGTGCACGTCCTCATCGAGGGCCGCTTCTTCCGGTGGACGAGCCCCACCGAGGAAGAGCCCGATCGGATCGGGTTTTGCGCGGAGGGGCTTCCCGCCCAGCCGGTGGGTTGGGCGCCGCCGAATGACCTCAGCGCCACCGAGATGCGGATCACCGTTCCCGCCGATTGGACGGTTATCAGCAACGGAATCCAGATCTCCGACAAGCCGGCGGGCGCCGGCCGGCACGAGGTCGTTTGGCAGTGCGAGCAGCCGCACGCCGGCTACCTCAACTGCCTCGCGGCCGGCCCGTTCGACGTGTTCCGCGACACCTGGCGCGGCAAGCCGCTGGTCATGACCTGCCCCAAAGGAATGGGCGACAAGCTTCAATCGACCTTTGCGCCCACCAAGGATGTCCTCTCCTTCTTCTCGGACACGCTTGCCTTCCCGTATCCATGGCCGAAATATGGCCAGGAGATCGTGTACGAGCACGAGGGATACGCGGAGGAGGACGTGAGCGCGACCGAGTATCCGATCTACTGGCGGCAAGACGGCGACTTCCTGACCAATGCCCGCGAAGGCATGAACCCCACGGCGTGGGTCATCGCGCATGAAACCGCGCACCAGTGGTTCGGCGACACGGTCACGTGCCGGGACTGGAGCGATACCTGGTTGAACGAAGGCATGGCGACGTTCATGGAGATGATGTGGACGCGCCATGCCCGCGGGCCATTGGAGGCGCTCCGCGAGTACGAGGCGTACAGTCAGCGCTACTTTTCTAGCAGCAAAACCGACTTCCGGCCGGTGGCCACGAACAACTATTCCGACTCGTTCGGGATGGGCGGCTGGACCACATACATGAAGGGCGGGACGACGCTCGACTCGCTCCGCCGTCAGTTAGGCGACGCCGCGTTCTTTAACGGGCTGCACCGCTACCTGGAGCATCACCAGTTTTCGAACGTGGAGTCCAACGACCTGTGCGAGGATCTCAGCGAGGCCAGCGGCATCAACCTGCATCCGTGGTTCGAGCAGTGGATCTACAAGCCGGGTCATCCGGTCGTCGATTGGAGCTGGTCGTACGATGCCGCGCGAAAACTCGTGGCGGTTCACGTGCGTCAGACGCAAGACACGTCGAAGGGCGTACCGATCTTCGACGTTCCGACGCATGTCGCGCTGCTTGGGGACGGCGCCCTGACGCGCGCCCCGATCCACCTGAACGCGGCGGACCAGACGTTCGAGCTGCCGGCTAACGCCGCACCGAAGGCGGTGATCTTCGATCCCGACCATGAGTTCGTCCGCGAGCTGCCCAAGCAACCGTGGACGCCGGAGGAGCTGCGGTATGTGTTCCTCCAGGCGCCGAATCCGGTGGACATGGAAGTGGCGATGAACCGCTTGTTGGACGGTTCGCCATCGGATGACACGCTGCGGATGATCGCGAACCGGCTAGGGCAGGACAGGCTGCCGTTTCCTGCGATCACCAACACTTCCCGCCTGGCGAAGTTGGGCCGCGACGCGCTTCACGACTTCTTCCTCGCCGAGACCAACCACCCGAACTACGAGCGACGCGCGAACGCCGCCTTGGCGTTGGCCCGGGCGGGAGCGAGCGCGGCGGACCGGCAAAGGCTGCACGAGTTGCTGGGGGATGACCAGCCGTACGACGTGGTCGCCGTCGCCCTCCAGGGCTTGGCGGGTATCGACTTCGCCTCGGTGCAAGCCTTCGCGACGGATCAGGCCGGAAGGGCGCCGTTTCCGGCGCTGCGGCGAGCCGCGCTGAGCGTGCTCGCCGATCACTCCGCGCCGGGTTGGGACGCCGCGATCCTCGAGACCGCAACCGCCCATCACCGACCGCTCATTCGCGAGGTCGGTTTGCAGGCGCTCGGGCGGCTGCCGCATGAGGATGGTCGGGTTGCGGCCTCCCTGAGGAACGCGCTGGCGAGCCGCGACTCCCGCATCGTGTCGGACGCGATCCAGCTCTGCGGGCAGTTAAAGCAGAAGGCGCTCGAGCCCGACCTGCAGCGCATGAAAGCTCAGGGCCAGCACGCCGCGGAAGTTGACGCGGCGTTGAAGGCGATTGCAGGGTGAACTCCTGAAGGCAGGTGAGGCCGTCGAGGAGCGGGCGATCGCCTCAAGGCAGGACACGGTGTTTTTGGTGCCGCACGTCTAGGTTCGAATCCTAGTCCGGCAGCCAGCTCCCACACGACGCAACCTAGAGCGATTTGAGCTGATCGGATAGGGTCGGATCGAGTTACCTGGCCGTGCACGCGGCACCCCAAAAAAGTTTGCCGAAAATGGCCGATTCCTGGCGGAACCCTGTCGTATCTGCTGGTAACCTCAGACCAACGGACCGGAGCTATTGCGCCGGACCGACATTTATTAGCTGATTTTCGGAGGGAGACATGAGATTTCGGTTTCTGTGCATTGCGCTCGCCGCCCTTGGCGCATCGAGCTATTCGTTCGGCCAGACGGCGTACGCCGTCGATGGGAGCGACAACCTGTGGAGCGTGAACCTCGCGACTGGAGCTTCGACGCTGATCGGCAACGACGGCGCGTTTCTCGAGGGCTTGGCTCTTTCGCCCGGCGGCGTGCTTTACGGCACGGACACGGGCGGAAACGTTTACACGATCAACACCACCACGGCCGCCTCGACCTTGTTGGGCAACAACGGGTTTGGCAATGAGGAAGGGCTGGATTTTGCCGGCAGCAACCTCTGGGCCTCTAATTTCAGCTCGCCGACCACACTCAACGAGCTAAACACGACGACGGGCCTGGGAACGGGCTTCAGCGTAACCAGCGCGATCACCGATGGCGTTGCGCGAGCTATGGCATTCGACCCAACCGACACCTTCGCGTTCACGTTGAACGACGTGGCTGCGGGAGGTCAGGCCCTGTGGGAGACAACCTCGGCCGGTGTTTCGACGGAGCTCGGGGCCCTGACCGGCGTTGCCGGGCAGACCGTGGCGATGAAGTTCGACAACAACACCGGCATCCTTTGGGCCCTGGGCGAGGGTGGCCAGATCTACCAGATCAATCCCCTCACCGGCGCCGCGACCCTTACGGGCAGCACCGGAAGCCAGGTGTGGCTCGACATGGCGATCGCCCCGGCGCCGGAGCCGGTGACGATGGTCGCCTTGGGCGCCGGCGTTCTCGCGCTCGCAGCGCGCAAGCGCCGCAAGTAGCCTCGGCGAGCACTTTCAAGACCCCGCGCAACATAAGTTGCGCGGGGTCTTTCGCGTTCTGGGACAGCCGGTTCCGGCCTCAGGGCCCGAGCCTGTGCGTCCACTCCAGCAGGGCGTCGCTGAACGATTTCCCGCCCTCGTGGCCGCACTCCTCCACGAACACCAACTCGCTTCCCGGCCAGGCGGCAGCCAGCTCCCAGGCTGTGCCGCTGAGGTTGCCGAGGTCCAGGCGGCCTTGGAGGATCACGCCGGGTATCCCGGCGAGCTTTCCGGCATCGCGCAGAAGCTGTCCCTCCTCCAACCACGAGCCGTGGCTCCAGTAGTGGGTGACGAGGCGGGCGAACGCAAGCCGAAACTCGGGCGACTCGTAGCGTGGACTAGGCGCCGGCGCGGTGGGCAGGATCGCGGTCTCCCACTCACACCAGCGGCGCGCCGCCTCTTCGCGGACCTTCGGCGATGGGTCAAAGAGCAGCCGCGCGTACGCCTCGATCACGTGCAATCCTTCTCCGGCACGCGAGGCGAACGACGAGAGGCGCTCCCAGGCGGCGGGGAGTATCCGCCCCAGGCCGTGGGTGAGTAGGTCCGTCTCAGAACGCCGGCCGCTGGTCGCCGAAAGCAAGATCATGCCGCTCACGCGCTGTGGATGCCGCTCGGCATAGGCGAGGGCCAGCGACGCGCCCCAGGAGCCACCCTGCAACAACCATTGCTCCACCTCGAGAAACCCCCGCAGCGCCTCCATGTCCGAGACCAGGTGCCAGGTCGTGTTGGCGGAGAGGTCGACGGTTGGGAGCGAGGCGTGCGGCCGGCTGCGGCCGCAGTTGCGCTGGTCGAACAAGATGATCCGCCAAAGTGCAGGGTCATAGTAGCGGCGGTTTCCGGGCGAGCACCCCGAGCCCGGCCCGCCGTGCAGCACGACCACCGGCTTCCCCGCGGGGTTTCCGCACTCCTCCCAGTAGATCTCGTGCCCGTCCCCGACGTCCAACCACCCGGACCGGTTCGGTTCGATCTCGGGAAACGGGACCGGGCACATGGGGACAGTTTGAATGAACACTGGCTGAAGCCAGTGGCACACGTCAGATAACCTAACTCCGTGCCCACGCTTGTTCTCGCCCTCCTCCTTGTCGGCGCAACCCAAGAGGTACGCCCAGTGCGAACCGAGGTGATCACCCCGATCCACCAGGACACGTTCAACAAGGGCGGGACCGCCAAAAGGCGTGTTCAGGGCGGCAACCCGAGGGTGGTACACGGCTTCCTCGTCTTCGATGGCTCCTCCGACGGCGACCGGCAAGTCGATCCCCAGATCGCGGTGGGCGGCGGTTTCGTGCTGCACGGCACCAACGGCGGGCTCATCATCTACGACAAAGAAGGGCACTACGTGGACGGCGTCCCGCAGGACGAGTTCAACGGGGGCATCGACCCGAAGCTTTTCTTCGATCCCCACAACCGCGTCTTCGGCTTCGACCTCTGGAAGTATTGGGACAAGGAGAAGATCAAGCCGGTCAATATCTCCATCTCACAAACCGCGGATCCGCGCGGGGCGTGGAACACCTACGCGGTGCCTGCGCCCAAGGGCGTGGACGGCGGCGGCATCGGCTACAGCCGCAAGTGGATCGGCTACTCATTCCCGGGAGGACCCGAGGAGACGTTCGTGATGAAGATGGCCGAGGTCAAAGCCGGCAAGCCGGCTACCGTGTACCACTTCGCGGGAAGCCTCGGCTCGCCGGCGTACACGCAGGACGCGACCGACGACCTGCTCTTCGTCAGGCTCACCGACCAGGACATCGTCCTCACAACGGTGGGGACCGGGGGCGGCGGCGAGCCCGTCGTCAAGTCGGTCGTCACTGCGCCGCACCACTTCCGCTACTTCGGCTGGCCGCCCGCCTCGCCGATGAAAGGGACCGACAAGCGCACCGCCTCCGGCGACCGCAACCCTAAGAACCTGGTCGTACAGAGCCGGAACCTCTGGTTTTCGCATACGGTCGACGTCGAGGGGCGAGCGGGGGTCGAGTGGCATCAGGTCAAGCTCGACGGCACGTTCGTGCAGAACGGACTGATCGCGAACCCGGAGACGAGCTACATCCAAACGACCATCGCCGTAAACCGGCGGCAGGACGTGCTGGTCGGCTTCCAGGAGACCGGGCCGAACATGTTCATCTCGGGCCGCTGCACGTGGAGAAGGGCGAACGACCCGCCTGGAACGCTCCGGCCGATCCTGGAACTCGGTGAGGGGCTCGCCGCGACCAAGGGCGGGCCGTGAGGCGACTACAGCGGCTCGGTGGTCG
>DATGIR010000004.1:0-7320 GCA_035295605.1 Fimbriimonadaceae bacterium
CCGCAATGGTCGCCGCGCCGGCGCTTGGCGGGTTGGCCACCATCGCGATCTTCGCGCCGCATCTGATCGAGCCGGCCTGGCTGGTGCGGCTGTTCGTTTTCGCGTTCTTTCTGATGGAGGCGCAGCTGATCCTCACCGTGATCAACGCCTACGTGGAGCTGCGCCCGGACCACCTGGTGGCGGTGAGCTGGCTCCGGGTTCACCGGTACGTGAAGTACGAGGACATCACGTCGGTGAGCAACACGTTTCATCACGACGGAACCGGGCTGCGGATCGAGGCGCCGGGGGTCGTGCTCACGTTGACGCACCCTCTCGAGCGGCGCGAGGAGCTCAAGAACGAGCTGCGGCGAAGGTGTCCAGTGCGTGCCTACGAACACGGCGAACTTCCGCCAGACCCGTAGGCGCCGGATGGTTCGTCCCGGCGCGGCTGCGCCACGGCCCATGGTATGGATGGCTATCCCGCCTTGATCTCGATCGTGCTCACGCTCAATCCCGGCGCCGAGAACAGCACGTCCTCATCGCGGACCCGGACCGGCGTCGACGCCGCATGCCCGAGGCTCGCCGCCGTCACCGTGAACGCCCGGGCCGTGCCGGGCGTGAACTTTCGGAACGAGAACCGGAAGCTGGTCGCGTCCGTCCCTTTGTTGATCACCACCAGCGTCAGCCGCTTCGCGTCCTTGGAGTCCAGCGCCGCGTAGACCGAGTTCGAAGCCGCGGACGTGCCCGTCACCGGCAGCCCCAAATCTCCGAACCGAGCCCCGGCGCCGTCGAAGTTCCGAAACGCGCGGAAGCCGTCCAACTCGGCGACGTCTTTGGAGCTGACGCCCCAGTTCGCCGCCGCGAACACACCGTACCGACCGTAGATCCCGAGCACGTCCGCCTGCGCGATGGCCCCGCTGACCTCGCTCCCGCCGCCGTAGTTGTATTCGGTGATCGCCAGCTTCGTGCCGGGATAGAAAACCTCGAGCTTCCCGAACAGCAGCGGCAACAGCGCGATCGGCTTGCCGCCAAGCGTCCGCGTGATCCAGCTCGTCTCCACGTAATCGGGATCCCACAGCGAGCGCGGGGCCTGAATTCGCGCCGGAGCGACGCCTGGCTTGTTCGAGTTATCGGTCACTCGTACGCCGTCGCCCTGTGCCTCGGGGTACCAGTGCACGTCCAGCGTGTCGAGGAGCCGCTTGCCCGCTTTGGCTTCGGCATCCTTCATCGCTGCCAGATACACGTCCAGAAAATTTCGACCGCCACCGTCGTTGGCGCCCTGGAAGGTCATGAAGCCGCCCCAGCCGTAGTTCACGGGTCCAAAGACGAGCGCACCCGGCGCCGCGTCCTTGATCGCCCCCGCGAACTCGATGTTGTTGGCGATGATCTGCGCGTACGTCGGGTTCTTTGGCCAGATCTCTTCGTGGGTCGAGCCCCACAGATCCGGTTCGTTGTCCAGATCGAACCAGACCGGCGTCGCCGGGGACTTGACCTTTTCGACCCAGGCCACGAACTCGTCCTGATAGACGGCGTGGTCGTTCAAGTCGGGCGGATAGACGAACGGGGCGTTCTTACGGGCGTAGGACTTCAAAAACCGAGTCTGCAAGTGGTTCGGGGTGTTGTGAACGTCGCCGTCACCCTTCTTGTCCGCGGAAACGTAGCCGGCGGTCGGCACCGTCAGGATCACAGCCGCGCCATGAGCCTGAGCCGGCTCCATGAATGTTCTCACCGTCCAGCCCGGCTCGTCGCTGGCGCCCATGTAGTTGTCGTTTTGGAAGTGGTAGTCGTTCCCGGCGTTGCTCGCGTTCGTCTCCCAGTTGTAGGCGGTCATCCGGTTGCCGCCCTGCCGCACGAACGTGAAGAGATCGCCCTCCTTGTCCCACTCCGGCTGATTCGCGCCGTAGATATAGGGCGAGATCGGCTTCGTGGTTCCGGCATCGATGGAGATCGCGGTCTCAGGTCCTTGCGCAGGGTCCGGTCCCGGTGAGGTTCGGTCCGCGCCGGGTCGGCAGCCGGTGAGGAGGAGGACAAGAGGAAGGAGCGTCATCGGTTTCAATCTCGGGTTTATCGCTAAATGCGCCAGTTTCATTATCCCCTGAGGGTGCCCGGGCGCCCTCACCCCGCTGTGTTCACCTCTCCCGGGGGGAGCGGAGACGGGTTTGCCATTGACAGCGCACGTTCAACGCACCAAACTGTCCCTACGATGAGAGTGTTCCTCCTGATTGCGCTCGCCGCCGCCTTGGCCGCCGGCTGCTCGAAGTCCGACGACTCGACCGGAACGACCGGCACCACCGGCGCGACGCCGAAGGGAACCACCGGTTCGACCGCGGCCACTCCCGGCCCGGCTCCGGCCGGCAAGTACGTGGCCGTCCAAACCCTTTTCACCACCAACTGCGTCAAGTGCCACGGAGACGCCAACCCCAAGGCCGGGATCACCCTCACCAACTACGACGGCGTGATGAAGGGGGGCCGGGAAGGCGCGGTCGTCGCCGCGGGCGACCCGGCGGGCAGCAAGCTCGTCAAGGCGCTGCACGGCCAGGGCGCGAAGCAAATGCCCCCCGGAGGACCGCTTCCAGCCGCCGACGTCGCCACCATCGAGGCCTGGATCAAAGACGGCGCCAAGAACGGCTGATCGCGCTTAGCCCTGAATCGCCGGGGAGCGCTGCAGCTTGACGAGCAAGTCGTAGGTGAGCGGATCGAGCAGGATGTTCCGGATGTAGAACCGGATCTTCTCCTCGTCGCTCATCGTCTCGACCTTCAGGCCGGGGGTCACCGAAGACGGGTCGAGATCGTTCGCCATCGCCTTCTTTTGCCCCGAGTTGAGGGTCGCCGTGAGCGCGTCGTAGACGAGGCCCTCGTTCCGCTTGCCGAGGATCGTACGGGTCACCTGGAGCGTGTTGAGCTGGTCGTTAACGCCCTTCAGAAGGTCTCGCCCCGGCAGGTTGCCGTCGTTGAGCGCCTTGTCGACCGCGGCAGAGACCTTCGGGTCGAGCTCCATGAGCTTGTGGTACTCGTTGTCGTGAGCGAGCTCCACGGTTTGGCGCGCCTTCTCGATCGATGGCAGGATGGCGTTGAGCTGTCCCTTGGTCCAGAGAATCGGCAGCAGGTGGTTCAGAAGGTCGGCCTGGCGGATGTGGTCGATGACCTTGTCGCTGGCGGCCGCTTTATCGGTCGGACCCTGATCGAACGAGAGTGCGGCGCAGGCGAAGAGCGCGAGGCAGACGATGGCGCGGGGGATGTGTTTCATGGCTTTACTTTGAGACGCGAAGAGCTTGAAGTACATGACGGGTCGCGGGGGGCGTCGGTTACCTCCGATCGCGGGGCAAGACTCCGCAAGACCAGGCTTGCCGCCTCGGCCTGGCCGGCGGTGAAGAGGGCGCCCAGGGCGGTGATCGCCAACCAAGTCACGGGTTTGAGGCCCGCCTTCACGGGTCCGGCCGACTGCGCCACCCACGCCAGCCCACCGAGGAGGACGACGGCGGAGAGGATGAAGATGAGCGCGCCGAGAGCCGCCGCCGCGGTTGGGCTCGGCGTGGGCCGGTTCGCGGCCTTAGCGCGACGGGCGATGAACACGCCCGACGCGATCCAGACGAGGAAGCTACAGATGAGCTGAAAAGCTAGCATGAGTTCACGAGCCACCAGCCACTAATCTTCATCGATCACCTGCTCCCGCCTCGGATACACCTTGGTCGCGTGCTCGAGATCCTTTCGTCGGATCACGCCGATGAGCTCGACGCCGGCAAACCCGACCCGCTGCGCGTACGCCTGATCCTCGACCCACTGGATGATCGGGTCGATCGGGCTGAGGTCGGGCAGGGTCAGGTTCAAGCTCACCTGCGATGTCCCCCGGCTCGCGAGCGCAAACCCCAGCGCCCGAACGCCGAGAAAGCGGGGATCGCCCGCGGCCCGAAGGTCTCGGATCCGCTTGGCGAGCCCCTGCGCCACGAAGGGCAGCTCGTCGGAGAGGTTGCAGTTGAGCGCGATCAGGAAGTCCCGCACCCCCACCACCGAGACCCCAAGGCGCGGGTGAGCTTGCGACGGGCCGAAGTCCGGGTGCAGCGTTCGCTCCAGAAGCCCGCCGAACCCGCCCTTGCGCAGCGCAGGCAGGGTCGACTCCCGCCCCGAGCGCGCCGAGTGCTCATAGAGATACACCGGAACCCCGTACTTCCCGCCGATCAGCGCGCCCACCCGTTCCGCCAACGCAAGCGCGCCGCGGGTTACTTCCTCACGGTCCTCGTCCCGCCCCGCCAGGGGCACGAACGGGCACACGTCGAGGGCGCCGATACGCGGATGAACCCCGATGTGGTGGTTCAGATCGATGGTCTCGAACGCCTCCGCCGCCATCGCGTCGATCGCCGAGGAGAGCTCTTCGGGTTCGCCGCTGAAGGCGCTCACCGTCCGGTTGTGGTCGACGTCCTCCTCCAGGAAGTGGATCGCCACCTCATGGTTTTGCAAGATCTCCTCGAACTTGCGGAGCAGGAGCTTGTTCCGGCCGAACGACCAGTTGGGGACCGTGAGAACCCGCATCTACATGGCCATGATGTTGTAGCCGGCGTCCACGTAGATGACCTCGCCGGTGACGCCGCTGCTCAGCTCGCTCAGCAGGTACACCGCCGAGCCCCCCACATCCTCTTGAACCGCCGCCCGCTTCATCGGCGCCTTCTCGCTCACAAAGTCGATCATCTCCCTCAGCCCGGGTACGCCCCGCGCCGCGACCGTGTTCATCGGTCCGGGAGAGAGCGCGTTCACCCGCACGCCGACCTCACCCAGGTCGATCGCGAGGTAGCGCATCGTGGATTCCAGCGCCGCTTTGGCGACGCCCATCACGTTGTACGCGCGCATGGCGCGCACCGAGCCGAGATACGTCAGCGTCATCAGGCTGCCGCCGGGGTTCATCAGCGGCTTGACCGTCGCCGCCAGCTTCAGAAACGAGTAGCACGAGACGTCCAGCGCGACCGCGAAGTCCTCGCGGGTGGTGTCGATGAACTTGCCCTGCATCGCCTCTTTAGGCGCGAAGGCGGCGCTGTGGACCACGAAATCGAGGGAGCCGTAGCTCTTCTTGACCTGCTCCACGAGCTGGTCGTACTCCGCGTCGTTCCCGAAATCGATGGTGAACGACTTGAACCGCGGCTGACCCTCGATCAGCTTGAGCACGCTTTCCAGCAACCGCTCGTTCTGACCGCCGACTCCGACCTCCGCGCCGTGCAGGTGGGCGGCTTCCGCGATCGCCCAGCCGATGCTGTTCTTGTTCGTGATGTTGAGGACGAGGCCCTTTTTGCCCGCGAGCAGGCCCGAGGTTCCAGGATCGGACATCCCGCCAGCGTACCTGTAGGCCCGAACCGAGTAGCCTTGGAGCAAAGTGCTCGCGGACATCGGCTTTCTTGGGGGTGGGCAGCTCGCCCGCATGTCCATACAAGCTGCCCAGAAGATGGGGCTGACGTGCCTCTCACTCGATCCCGGCAAGGAGACGCCCGCATCCCTCGTCGCCCGCAGCCGAGTCGGCTCGCTCGGCGACGCCGAGGCGGTCGCCGCGATCCTCAAGGATTGCCGCCACTGCGCCCTGGAGAACGACTTTATCCCCGCCACTTCGTTGCGCGACGCGTGCAAGCTCGCGGGAATCGACGAGGGCCGCCTGAGCCCCTCGCTGGGCTGCCTCGCCACGATTCAGGACAAGCTCGAGCAGCGGCGGGCGTTAGCGGGCGCCGGGGTCCCGACCCCCCACGCGGTCGCCCTCGAGGGGGATGCCGCCGTAGCCGTACGCGAGATCGGCTTTCCGATGGTGATCAAGGCCCGGTTCGGCGGATACGACGGCAAAGGCACCCGGATTGCGCAGAGCCGGGAGGAGCTGGACGGGTTCCGCGAGCTATGGGGAAGCGGCGGGTGGCTGGCTGAAACGTATGTGCCGTTTAGGCGGGAGCTGGCGGTGATGGTCGCCCGTAGCGCCCACCAGACGCTGGAGCTGGAGACGGTCGAAACCCAGCAGCGCGACTACATCTGTGACGTCACCTACCCGGCGCGGCTGTGGGATCCGTCGGTCGACACGAAAGGGGTGCCGGTCGCCGCGGTGGAAGCCGTCAACGGTTTCGGCCTGTTCGGGGTTGAGCTGTTCGAGCTAGAGACCGGCGCGGTGCTGGTGAACGAGATGGCGCCCCGCCCCCATAACACCGGCCACTACTCGCTGAACTGGGGGGACCTCAGCCAGTTCGAGATCCATGTTCGCCTCGTGTGCGGACTGCCGCTGCCCAAGCCGAGCGACGGACGCCTCAAGGGGCTGCCGGTCTATATGGCCAACCTGATGGGGATCGAGAACGCCGGGGACCACCGGCGGGGCATCGAGCGGGCGCTAGAGATTGAGCCGTCCGCGCGGTTTCACTGGTACGGCAAGGTGGAGTCACGCCCGGGCCGGAAGATGGGGCACGTGAACCTGGTGGTGCGCCACGAGGAGCCGCCGCACGCGATGCTGCCGCACCTCAATCGGGTTCGGGACGCATTCTACGAAGGCTGGGCACAGGACTAGAGGCCGCAGCCGGCCGGATCTGCGCCGCAGGTCCGCTGCCACTCGAGCCGGTTCATCGGCCCCTTGCTGCCGCCGTCGAAAGTGGCTCGCGCGGGAATCTCGTGCTCGGCGATGGTGCGGTTCGGCGCACCGACCGCGTAGGTACCGGTGACCGGGCCGGTGGGCCACTGAAGATAGGCGACGTTGCCCTCTTCGCCGGTGAGCTGAGCTCGGGTGGGGGCAAGCGAGGCATCGACGCGGGCGGACCACTGATTGGCCGCCATATCCAGCCCGGCGAGGTTGCGAACGATCGTATCGAGGCGATCTTCCGCACGCCGCTGAGCCACGTAGTGAATCGCGGTCGGGGCAGACGTGCCCACCACGCCGATGCCGAGGATCACCCCGAGCAGCGTGAGGCCGCGCTTCTTAATCGTGCACTTCATTTCTAACTCTTCCTACGGGTCCAGCCTTCCCGCGCTCGTCAAGCGCGGTTGCGCCATCTGGTTATGATCGGCAGAATCGCGACTAACTTGCAGTTGGCGGCTCCGTTCCGGCAGTAGGCTTAGCAGGTTTCATGCCCAAACGCGCCATCGTGATCGTCCTTGACGGGTGCGGCGCCGGGGAGGCGCCGGACGCGGCCCGCTTCGGCGATTCCGACCACCCGGCGACCATCCGGCACGTTTGGGAAAGGGCCGGCGGCATTCATGCACCGAACCTGGCGGCGTGCGGCTTCTTCGCCGCCGGCGGGGTGCCAGGTACGAACCCGACCCGCGCCCGCTGGGGCCGGCTGCGGGAGCTGAGCGAGGGGAAGGACTCGGTCACCGGCCACTGGGAGATGATGGGGA
>DATGIR010000005.1:0-6577 GCA_035295605.1 Fimbriimonadaceae bacterium
ACTCGATCCTCACCGGCGGCTTCTTCATCGTCGAGCCCAACGGGAGCAAGGTCGTCATGCTCTTCGGCACCTACAAGGGAACCCAGCGAACGCCGGGGCTCCACTGGGCGAATCCGTTCTACACCAAGCGCGGAATCTCGCTTCGGGCCCGGACGCTGAACGGCCAGATCCTCAAGGTCAACGACAAGACCGGCAACCCGGTCGAGATCGCGGCGATCATCCTCTGGAAGGTGGCCGACACCTACGAGGCCAGCTTCGAGGTCAACGACTACGACAGCTTCGTGGCCATGCAGAGCGAGACCGCGATGCGCCACCTGGCCAGCAGCTTTCCGTACGACACCGACGGCACCGAGCTCTCGCTGATGCACAACACCGACGAGGTCTCGACGCACCTGATGACCGAGCTCCAAGAGCGGCTGCGCCGGGCCGGCGTGGAAGTGCTCGAGGCGCGACTCTCGCACCTGGCCTACGCGCCGGAGATCGCCGGCGTCATGCTCCGCCGGCAGCAGGCGGCGGCGGTGGTCGCAGCCCGAACCCGCATCGTGGACGGCGCGGTGGGCATGGTGAAGCAGGCGCTCGAGAAGCTCATGCACGAGGGCGTCGTCGAGCTCGACGACGAGCGCAAGGCGCAAATGGTCACCAACCTGATGGTGGTTCTGTGCGGCGAACAGCCCGCGCAGCCGGTGCTCAACGCGGGGACGCTCTACGCCTAGCGATGGCGGAGCGTAAGCCGCTCCTGCTCCGGCTGAGCCCGGAGCTGCACGAGGAAGTTCGGCGGCTGGCCGCCGCCGACTTCCGCAGCGTCAACGCCGAGATCGAGGTCCTGCTCCGCGAGGCGATCCGGCGCCGAACCGGTGGCGAGCCAGCGCCGGAACGGACCACGGAGTGAAGTGTTCACTGGCTTTAGCCAGTGAACACTTCACTGACTAAAGTCGGTGGCACGAGTCGATAATCACGCCAACGCTCGCCGCGGCCACCGCCGCGCCGGGCGGCCGATCCGCGCCCCGATCAAGTCGAACAGCAAAAAGCCCGGGATCAGGATCAGGGTGCCGTAAAGGGTCTGCTCGTACAGCAGCGGCTCGAAGAAGAACAGCCGGCCCGCGCGTGCCGCGCGCACGTTGCCGATGAGCCCCTGGAGGCTTTGCTGCTGGCGCGTGAGTTGGTCGAGGTCTTTGGGACCTGTCGTGGCCCATGCCTGCTTCGCATCCGAATAAAACGCCATCGTTTCCAGCAAGTCGATGCGGCCGTCGATCTCCGTGAATACGCCATAGTCCCGGGGCACCACATAGGCCCCGCCGTGATCGAGCCGAACCCCAACCGCGGCTGGGTAGAAGCGCTCGACACCGAACTCGGTCGCCGCCAGCCTCGCGTCTCGAAGCTCGGGCGACAGAGCCGCGTCCGACGTGCTCGTTGCATATTCGCCCATCCCCCGCTCGAGAAAAGATCTGTACTCGACCAACCGCTTCGCAGTTCGCTCAAGCTTGGGAGCATCGCGATCCAAATGGAGCCGCGAGACTCCCTTCGCATAGGCAAGGCCCGGATAGAGATCCCTCGGCTCCAGAATCATCCAATAGGACACTAGGAGGACCGATGCCCCCGCGGCGGCCACCGTGAAGAGCGTCAGAGGCCACCGGTGGGAGCGAAGCCCCGACTTGGCTGCAATGAGGATCACACCCATCCCAAGCGCCGTCGCCGTGAGCGCCAGCCCATTCTGCCAATTGTCGCCAAAGTTGTCGAAGTAGCCCCAGAGCGTCAGCCAGTGGAAGTTCCAGCCGCAGACGGCCACAAGCGCGCCTAGAAGGGCCCACCAGACCGGATTCAAGCCCAGCATCCTTTGGGCCTTCCCCTTGAGGAAGCCGCGCGCGACCTTTCCCGGATCGCCGAAGGCCAATATCGCTGCCTCGGCCGCCGCCTCCTCGGACACCGCCGCCTCCTGCCGGTTTCGGACCGACTCGAGGAGGTGCGTCTCGGCCTCGCGGACGATTTCGTCGACCCTATCGGGGGCCAACGAATGGCTCAGCCGCAGCCTAAGTTCGACGAGATACCAGTCGATCAGCTTAGACATTGCCGCCCTCCGCGGTCTTCGCATTGCCGCTCAGGAGCGAGCCGACCCCGGCCACGAACTGCTCCCACGCCAAGCGGTGCCGGGACAGCTCCGCCCGGCCCGCGGGCGTCAGTTGGTACACGCGGCGGGGCGCCGCGCCGGTGTCGGTTTGCCACTCGGCGGTGAGGTGCCCTTCCTGCTCGAGATCGTGCAGGTACGGGTAGATCTGCCCTTCGGAAAGTCTCCCGGCCCCGCCGGTCTCCCGGATTCGCCGAACGATCTCGTACCCGTGAAGGGGTTCGCCCTGCAGGGTGCCGAGAATCAACGCCTTGATGTCGCCTCTAAATGCCATGTTTCATCACCAGAAAATGTCGGAACTGGGCTCTACGCCACCACCAATCGCTTGCGTGCCCATCGCTTGCGCCGGGTGACGCTGGATGAGGCGAGCCAGTCTATGAGGAGTAACAGCGGGAGAAGCTCCAAGGTGTGGATCGCCACTTCCTTTGAAAGCTCCGGCTGAGGGAAGAAGAGTCGCCCGTGCTGCGCCTCGCGCGCGTTTCGAAGCTGCAGCGCCATGTCGTCCAGTTGGCGAGGCAATGCCGCCAACGCGAGCGGGCCGTTCTTCCGCCACCCGCCTCGCGCCGCCTCGAAGTCTTTGGCGGTGTTCAGCGCCCATATCCGCCCGTCCACCATCGCATCGGCGCCATAAGGGCTGGGAACCGGCATGCCGCCCACCGGTTCGTAGCCGGAGGGCCCGAAGTAACCCGGCGCGGGCTGAGTATGCAGTTCGATTTGGGCCGTGACGGGATCGAGCAGGTCCGCCGGCAAGTCCTTAGAAGACTTCGCCTTAGAGTAGGCCGCGAGGCCGCGCTCGACGTACTCGCGATAGGCGCCCATTCTCGTAAGGGTTTGCTCGACGCGGCCGATGTCCCGGCTGAGATGAAGGCGCGAGATTCCTTGCCACTCGCTTGCGCCCGGGATCATCCAGAAGGACATCAGCGGCCTGGAGAGGGCGACGATCCCGAGCCCGATTCCCAGAATCCAAGCTCGGTAGGAGCGAAAGCCCGCCCGTACCGACTTCGCTAGCAAACCTAACCCCACCGCGCCGGCAACGAGGACCGCGCACATGAGCCAGGACTCGCCGAAAATATCGAACGGACCCCGGAACGTCATCCATTCGAAGTTCCAGCACCAAACCGCCAGGAGGCTGCATGCCGCCACCCACCAGATCGGATCGATCCCGGCCATCCTTCGGCTCGAGCGCGCAAGGAACGCCGACGCGACGCGGGCCGGCTGCCCGTAGGCTTCGATCGCCAGCCGGGCGGCTTCCTCGGCGTCCACGCCTGGCCTCAAGTGGCTCTGAACCGATTCGCGAAGGTGGGATTCCGACTCCCTGACGATCTCGTCGACTCGGTCCAGCGGCAGCCCCGCGCTCAGCAGGTGCTTGAGTTCGACGACGTACCAATCGATCAGGCTAGGCATTTCGGACCTCCGCGCGCCTCAAACCGTTTGTCGATAGCTGCTCGACCCAGGAGCGCAGCCGCTCCCAGAGGGAGCGCGGGCGCGCCAACTCCTCCGTGCCCGCTTGCGTCAGTTCGTACACACGCCGGGATCGTTCCTCGGCGTCGGTCACCCACTCGGACCGGAGCATGCCGACGCCCTCGAGCTCGTGCAGGTAAGGATACATTTGGCCTTCGGAGAGCCGTCTGGCCCCGCCGGTCTTGCGTATCAGCCGCACGATCTCGTATCCGTGCAGCGGCTTCGCCTGCAGCGTGCCCAGGATCAGCGCCTTGATGTCGCCTCCGAATTCCATCCAAATTTCCTCGTTTCATTATATATCAGTTTTCTATATATAGAGTTCCAGGACTGCCAGATTTCGCGACTTATACTGAATGTAGGGCTACGCAGATGATCATCGCAAAGCCGTGCGGAGACGGAGAAGTCGAGTTTCGGGTGCCGTATTCCGTCGCTCAGTTCCAGGCGGCTTGGCTCCCCTTGTTCTTCGTGTGGATGCTTGCGACGTCCGTGCTGGAGAACGCTTTCTTGAAGGAAGCCAACATGACCAGCCACTTCTTCGTCGTGACTGTCCCGTCGCTCGCGCCGCTTGCTTTCGCCCTCTACGGCATTCTCCGCCTCACCCAATGGCGGCTCCGGTTCTCGCGCGACCGTCTGGAGCTATTCCGGGGGTTTCGACGAATGGGGTCGGTCGAACGGGCCGCAATCGCGACGATTCGCTTCTATCCGGGAGAAGCGTTCATGGGCGCGGGGTACAGATTCGACCTGGAAGACCGGGACGGCAAGGTGCTCTCGAGCTGCCCGACGTCGGTCGCCTGGCTGGTGTGGAACCCAATTCTAAGCTGCCTGGCATCCTGGGCCCCCGCCGCCCGATTCGTCACCGGCGGACCCGGACTCAAACCCGGCGAAAGGCCGTACGCGCAGCGGCTCACCAACCGGGGAGCGAGCGTACTCTTTGTGGGCGTCGTAGCTCTAGTCAGCGCCATCGGGCTCGGCGCCAACGGGTTCCCCCCGTTGCCCGCATGGATTCTCGGCGCAGCCGGGGTTACGGTGAGCGTCATCGGAGCACTCGAGATTCGCGACGGCGGCATCCGGCTGGCGAGGGAACGGGCGGAACAGCCGAACGCTCGCCCCTCGGTTTTCGATCCGGTCGCCGCACTCGTCCTGCAACAGATCGGCGTAGCGCTCCCTCCGACCAGCTACGCGTACACCGGGTCCACATCCGCCGTCCGGGAGCGGATACGAAAGCGACAACGGAACACCCTCTGGGCGGTTGCTGCGATAGCCGCGTTCTCTTTGCTGTTCGGGTGGCTTTCCTCGCTGATCAATTCGCGACCCTCGTCGCCCCTCCTGGTCCCGTTCCTTTGGGGCGAGACCATCCTCGCGCTCGGGGCTCTGTGCGTCGCGTTGCCCGCCGTTAGCGAATACCTCCGCGTCGAGCATAGGGTGCTCGCCGATCTCGGCGCGACCCTCGAAGTCAAAGAGGACGCCGCCTGGGTGGTCAGCGACGGCGTGAAGAACCCGGTATCTCGACTCGGATCCGTTCTCGGTGAGGGCGCCCGTTACTCCCTAGAAGCCTATTCGCGCCTGAACGTCGAAGCCGACGGCCGGTGGTACACGTTCAATCCGGCCTCGATGGCCCCGGCCTACCCTGGAACGCCTGCGCTGCCGGGAGCGGCGGCGGTCGCGCTCTAACCCCTCAGGCGAAATCCGGAACCCCGCGGCTCGACGCCGCGTCTCTCTCGATGGAGGGGAATCGAACTGCTTCTATCGCTACTCGCCCTATTCGGGACGCGGCAAGCCGCGCCGACCCTGAGCCTTCATCTCGTCCCAAAGGGCGGGTCGGAGTTGGTCCGGTACTACAACCCACGCGACCTCCCGTCCATGGCGAACGAGCCGCTCTTCTTTACCGACGCGAAGGCGACCAAGCTCAGCCACAACCTGGACTTCAAGAATGTGCCCGCGGGCGCCGCGGGCCGCTACCGGTTCCCATTCGGCGGCAAGCTCTATCCGGTCGTCGACGTCTTCAAAGACGGCAAGCCCGATGCCCTCTATATCGACTTCACCGGCTCCGGAGACTTCAGCCGGGCTCAGCGCTTCCCCTGGAAGCTGCAGGTGTCCGAATCGAAGCACGATAAGCGACCTCCCGGCTACTCGGTTGTCGTCGCGGCCCCATGCCCGATTGGTGGCACGACGCCTGTGACGCTAGACTTTGCCCGCTTCTTCGTCCAGCCGAGGCAACCCGGCTGGACACGCGGGTCGCAGATCGACGGTGTGACTTACGATTCGTCCATTTCTTACTCGCCCGACTACGTGCTGGAAGGCTCAGCTGTCCTGAAAGGGAAGTCCTATCACGTGGTGCTCAGCGACCCGATGGCGTTCGGCATTTTCGGCGCCCAAACCGGAACCTCGGACTTCCCCGACCCCGCGCTCCTCATCGATCGGGACGGGGACGGAATTTTCCAATTCCCCTCCGAATGGTTCAACGCCCGCAAGCCGTTCAACATCGCGGGTACGACCTATGAGCTCGTCGACTGGCAAGGAGACGGCTCCCACGCGCGAATCGTCGAGTCGAAACACCACGTTGCCGAGATCCCGATTCCCAGGCTCTACCGGCGAGGCTCCATCCTTCCCGCATTCACCAGAACCGACGAAAAGGGAATACCCGTGCACTTTCCCGCCGATTTCAAGGGCAAGGTCGTGCTCCTGATCCTCTGGGACCCAACCTGGCCCGACGACAACGGCCAGGTCCTCGACGACGTCGACGCGTATCGCAAGCACCATGGAGATCGATTCGACTGCCTCACCGTGTGCAGCTCCTACTCAGGGAGTCCGGATATGGGCCGGGCGAGACAAGCGGCCAAGAAGCTCGGAATGACTTGGAACCTGGTCGCCGACGGAATTGGCGCGCCGCTGCTCCATCGCCTGGGGGCCGAGGGCGCCAGCGGCTATCTGGTCGACGGAGACACCGGAAAGGTCCTCTCCCGGGGCTGGTGGTCCGGCAACGAACTCGAAATG
>DATGIR010000006.1:0-3296 GCA_035295605.1 Fimbriimonadaceae bacterium
TTCGCATCGAACTCAGGCTTCGACGATTCGGATTTTGCCCAACGCCGTGTGCAGCGGGCGCATTAATCCGATGCAGAACGGCCAGTTCATGGAGTATCTATGCACCCTCTTCCCCGGCATGTGGGCGGAGAAGTTGAGCGACGGCAACTTTGAAGGGCTCACCCCCTACAAGTTCGTCTTCATCAAGGAGACCGACTTCCGCGAGAAGCCCTGGTACCCCAGCGGCGCCGTCAACCGCGCCGAGTATGGGCTGGACCACGACCACCCGGTGAACGGGGAGACCTGCCAGCGGATTACCGTTCCCGATGGCGCGCCGGCGACGGTCGGCATCTCGCAGGACGGAATCGCGGTCGACCCGGGCGACCCGTGCCGACTTGGCATCTGGCTTCGCGCGACCGGGTTGACCACCCCGGTTCGAGTCTCGCTCCACGATGGGCCGAACGTTCTGGCTCGGGCCGAGTTCTCACCAACCGGGGAGTGGCAAAAGTTCACCTCGACCCTCACTGCGAGCGCAGCCTCCACCAACGCCACGCTCTCGATCGCGTTTCGTGGACCCGGAAGCCTTTGGATCGATACCGCTTCGCTCATGCCGACCAAAACCGTGCTGGGCTGGCGGCCCGACGTGGTCGCCGCGCTGAGGAAGCTCAAGCCCCACGTGATCCGCATCGGGGGAAGCGTGATGGACGACCCAAACCTGGGCGACTTTCAGTGGTCCGACACGATCGGCGATCCCGATCACCGAAAGCCGTTTCGCGCGTGGGGCGGGTTGCAACCCACCGGACCTGGGATCGAGGAGTTCGTCCAACTCTGCCATTTGGTCGATGCCGAACCACTGATCTGCGTGCGCTTCCGTGAGCGCACCCCTCAAGACGCCGCCGACGAGATCGAGTATTTCAACGGCTCGACCCGAACCAAGATGGGTGCGCTTCGAGCCAAGAACGGTCACCCGGAGCCGTACCGCGTGAAGTTCTGGCAAATCGGGAACGAGCAGTGGGGCGAGGCCTATTGGAAGAAGGTGCCCGAGTTCTGCAAGGCGATGAAGGCCGCCGACCCCTCCATCAAGCTGATGTCGGCCTTTCCCTCCGACGAGCTCATCAAGCTCGCGGGCGAGTACCTCGACTACATCTGCCCCCACCACTACGACTGCGAGAATTTGGTCGAGGAGAACGACGACTTCACGAAGCTGCGGGCGGCGCTGGCCCGTCTGGCGCCCGGTCGCAACATCAAGCTCGGCGTAACCGAGTGGAACACCACGGCGGGCGATGCCGGCGTCAAGCGGGCCAAGCTCTGGACCCTTCAGAACGCCCTCGACTGCTCCCGGTATCAGAACCTGATGCACCGCAACAGCGATCTGGTCGAGATTGCGAACCGGTCCAACCTGACGAACAGCTTCTGCTCGGGCATTCTGCAGACCGACACGCATCGCCTGTACCTCACCCCCACCTACTACTCCCAGATGCTCTACTCGAATCTGGCCGGCGACAAAGCCTTGACGATCGATCCTCCCGCGCCTCTCCGGGCCGGGCTCGATATCAGCGCGACGCAATCCACGGACGGCAAGACCCTCACCCTCTTCTGTGTCAACGGCTCGGCGGACACGGTGAAGAAGACTCTGGACCTATCCGGATTGGGGCGGGCCTGGAACCCGGCGGTTCGGCGATGGACGCTCGGCGACGTCGAAGCAGCCGGCGAGCCGGACGTCGCGAACTCGTTCGATCATCCAACCCGCGTCGACGTGAAGCGCGGGAGGATTTCGATCGCGGGAGCTCGGCTCGACTATGAGTTCGCGCCGTACACCTTGACGGTCCTCCGCTTCGAGCAGACATCAACCAAGTAGGCTGCTGCATTTTCCGGTGACCCTACCGGCGATTCGACTGCGGCGGTACGGAACCAGAACTTCGGGCTTACGCCTGGAGGAACTGCATGTCGGCGATAACAGTCTTGATGGCAACGGTTGCGCTCGCCGGAAACGGGGCAACGGTCGAAACCAAGGACTCTGACCTTAAGAACTCGGTCTCGTGGGTTCTCCAGATTCGTCAGGTCCCACGTGAGGACGTCTCCGGCGTGCGGGAAGCCCTGATGAAGGAAGCCGCATCCAATAAGGCGATCCGGAATGGCATCCTGTTCGCCGGAGGCACGTGCTCGATGATGCGGGCCAAGGATCCGTATGGTGACTTCGCGTCCTTCATGGAGAGGAACGTGCTCTCCTGGGAGTGGTTGAGCGCGCTCGGCCGCCTGTACATCGGGGACGGCGTCCTCCCCGGTGTTCGATACCTGGTCGGAGACTCTCCCAAGGCAGAGTCGATAGCCCACGCTACCCGGCGGTACCTGGCCTCGTTTCCCGTCCGGCACCTTGAGGAGACTTACTCGGGATTCCGTCAGATCGGCTTGCGGCCGGACGACGCTTGGAAGCGAGTGGACGACCGATCGCCTGCCTCCCCGACGAAGGACGGGATCGATGAAATTCGTGAGCAGCTCGAAGCGATGGGCAGATGGTCGCTCACCGGATACACACCCGCCGACGCGGAACGGGATACGCCGGCTTTTCTCGAGGCTTGGTACGCCTACCGGCATCGGCTTGCCCACGACACGAAAGCCGTGGTTCCCGCCGCCTGGCCGACGATGTTCATCGGCAATAAGATCGAATCGGCCATCCGCCAGGACATGGCGCACATGATGCGACCCGTCGACAAGGCGATCGAATCAACCGAACAGCGGTTGGCTGCATCGCGCCGACCGCAGCCGCACGCGACGCCGGCCGTCCCCTCGAAGGATCCCGCGTCTCTGAGCCTCTTTCCCAACTCGGATTGGGTGAAGGCCCCCGGCGCCAATCGACCCGCCGAACCGTATGGCTACTCGGTCGACTCGCTCACGATCGAGGGGTACGCGTTCCGATGCTTCGACGGCAAGGAGGTCGCCGCCGCCGGTGGCAACCCTAAGCACGAGAACATGAAGTATTTGGCCACGTGCCCGGTCGCACCCGGCCACAAGCGCGGAGGGTATCACGACTTCACCGGCTCATCTTCTTCGAGCGGCTGGTACACCCTTCGGCCTAACGCGGACTACGATCTGATCGCCTACCCGTGGTATTGGTCGCCGAAAGCGAACGACGCGTTCTTCGTTCAGGGAAGCACTTCCGCGAATGCCGGGGATGAGTTGCAGAGCCCGCCGGCACAGGGCCGGCTGAACATGCCGGCGAGCAGCGGCCAGGTGATCGAGGTTCGCCTCCGGGTGCATACCGACAACGCCGGTAGGTTCCGGCTCCTCCTGGTTCAGCCGGATATCAGCGCGATCAG
>DATGIR010000007.1:0-6065 GCA_035295605.1 Fimbriimonadaceae bacterium
GCCACGTGAATTCGTTGTCCTAAGCAACGTCGACATTCATTTCCAACCATTCGTCTACCGGGCGCTGGCCGCACTCATCGGCCAAGGGTACGACGTCATAACGACCAACAGGCGCACCATCGATGCCTCCGCGGAACCCGAGCACTTCTGGCCCTTGATGATGGCCGAGCGCGGGTCTGACCATCCTGGGTTCGACTGCTTCGTGTTCCCGGTAAGCCTCTTCGAACGCTTCGCCCCGAGTTACTGCTGTTGCGGGGCAAGCCATGCGATGCGCAGCCTTCTGTTCAATCTCGTAGCTCACGCAACCCGCTTCCTCATGCTCACGACAGCTCAGCTAAGCTTTCACGTGGGGGATGACCGCTATTGGTCGGACCCGGCGTTTGAGGACTATACGTCGTTTAACTACGATCAAGCGAAGCAAGCAATACTGTCGTTATCAAAGGAACCAAGCGTCGCCGCTCGCTTATATGATTTTATCGTTGCCCAGGAAGGATGGCCGTATAACGAGTTGCTTCCCGCGCTCGCCTCACGCGCCGACCAATGACTTGCGTCACCACTCCCACTCTGGTGGAAATCTGAGGAACGTGCGCGGTTCAATCGATCGATTTAGATAAGCAGCCAACTTCTCGTAGTTGGTGCTTCGGCCGTGAATGATTTTCGCTCGACCGACCAATCGGCCCGGAAATACGCTTCTGTAATTATATTCCGAACCTAGCACGTAGACCGACACGCGACTCTCCCAAACCGCGCGTCTGAAAGCCGGCTGGTCCTGCAGGTTCGTCGGAAATAGCGGCTTCGCTGTCCAGTCCGATTGTATCCTGAACCACAGGGCTAATAGATCACGGACCGCGGCGGCGTCCCGAAGAGCAATTACGCCTGTGTTGAAATCATAGAAGGCGTCCGACTGACCATCGTCCGGCGACTTAGTGTAACCAGGCGCGTGAGCTGCCGCGACTTCGAAGCGTTCAAGAAGATCGAACAGCTCATCGAGATTACCGGCGACATGAGTATCGGTATCAAGGTAGAGGGTTCTCGCAAACGGTAAGCGCTGGATATTGGCAATTTTGTCGGAATAGGGGTTTCCCGAGGACGCTGTTACAACGTATTGGACTCCGGAGACGCGCTCTTTCGGGTCGCGGTCGCAGTATATAATATGGGGAACATCGTTGAACCGCAGTGATGACGAAGCTGAGTGCGCTGCCTCGTCTACGTATTGCGCGCCAATTGCGGAGTATATGATGCCTGCGGAAGTTGACCTATCCCTCAATCAACGAGCCCCCATGCGCCTCTGGTGAAGCAGCCTGCGTTCCGGTTTACGGTCGGGCGAAGAGTTCAATCCACTCGTCTAGAACGTATTCCCAATCGAGACGCCTCGCAGCCGCCTGCGTCTCGCTACATATCTCGAAATATTCGCGTGGACGATTCTTGAAGTAAGCCAGTTTCTCGGTGACAAAGGTCGTGAAGTCGTCCGCCTCGATGGGAGCCACAATACCGGCGCCGTAAGACGCCTGTTGCGGAAACCCGCCAACGGGCGTGCTGATCACGAGCCGCCCGGCAGCAGCCGCTTCCATGGCGGGCAACCCATAACCCTCGCGAGATGAGGACACCACAACAGCATCCACGCTACGGTAATATTGAGGCATGGCTAGGAAGTGGAATTCACCGGCAGGGTTGAACACGAGACCTGCGCTCTCGGTAGCCTGCTTAGCCAAGTTGCCGCGCTTCCAGTCGACGCCGCCGTTGTTGTCGCGGAACATGCTACCGCCGTAGCCAACGACCCGGAGCGCTTCCGCAACGGGCGATAGGAATCGACGGTAATTGATACCCAGCCTGACAATGGTCGGCACTCGCTTCACACCCAGCTGGGCCGACAGGTCCCGGAGGTATCCGCTCACCACGCCATAACCTGCAAAGCGGTCGAACTCCTCCAAAGGTCGCGTCTCGAGGGCGTGGTGTATGTCGTAGTCTCCGTGGGCGACGACAATGATCTTCTCGTGCGGAATCCCGTAGCTATCCGTCAGCGGCCAAGCCTCACCGGTGACGCTGTAGATGTAATCGTATGATCGGGACATCATCTGAATCTCGTCACGCGAATAGATCCGAGACCAGTCCAACAAGTCGCAGATGACCCCGCGGGCGTGCATGAATTTGGAGAGCTCGGTGTGCAGGGTGCCGAACGCCCAGCCCATACCGACAAAGCACAGAACGCGGGTCACTTGGCCGAAATCCCGGGCAACCCCGACCTTGGGCTGCACCCCGACGAACAATCACAGCCGTCGTTGGACGGGCTTAGGGCACTCCTCACCTCACGCTCCGACCGGCGCCGCCGCCCGCCTCCGGAGAAAGAATTCAAGGTTGTTCTTCAGGCGCTCGTTAGCGGGATCCAATTCGAGCGCCGCCTTACCCCACTCGACCGCTCGGTCCATGACGTTCAGGCGCCACGCCGCGATCGCGCCGAGGTCGTAGAGACGGAAACCCCAGCTGCTGCCGTCGTCGAGGTAGCTGTTCGTCCGGCGAGTCTTGCCGATCCCGTTGGCGCAGGCCCAGAAGAGATTGAGCCAGTCCTCGTCCGCGTGGAGACGCTCGGCCAGATCGAGCCATATCTCGCGTCTGTGGGGCGCCTCCGTGCGAGCTCTGTCCAGCCAGAACAAAGCTCTCTCGGGCCGCATACGCGCAATAAAACGCATCGCCTCGGCGCGCTCCTCGCTCCAGGTGCTTGTCGGCAGGCTAAGATAGCGTTCGAGCAGGGCCACGCCTTCATCGTGGCGATTGGCCCACATATACTCCCGGCCGAGCCACAGGCAGATCTGCGAGTCGTGGGGATCCTCCTCGTGAGCTCGCTCCATCAGGGGAAGGTACTGTTGTCGAGTGGGCTTGTTGAGATCCTGAACCTCGTACATCACGATGTCGTCGGACCCGACGCAAGCTTCCTCTCCGCCCGAGTAGACAAGAGCTTCGTGGACCGGGCGGCGAAAGGCGTAGCCCCACCGTGCATGGAAGTTCTTTGCCGGCCACGACCGGATAGGTGTTGGGTCGTTGACGCTGGGCCGATAGGTCGTCCGGCAAAACAGGGCCGTTGCCTGCGGTGTCCACGCCGCCTCGAGCGCGGCCCGCCAGCCGGGAGCGAGCCAACGGTCCATGTCCATCGTGCCACAAATATCAACGTCGTCGGGGATCAGGGCCATTGCCGCGTTGCGGGCATCGTCGAAGCGCCATGGTCGGATTGCGATCCGATGCACAATCACTCCCGCCTGAATTAGCCGCTGGACCGTATCGTCCGTGCTGCCGGTGTCTGCGACAATCCGGTAGTCCGCATCGGCGGCGGACTCTGCCCAGCGCTCCGCGTTCGCGGCCTCATTAAGGGCGATCGTGTAGATCGCGACCTTCAAGCACTAGCCCCGCTGCGTTTGCGTATCGCAACCAGACCTCCCGTCAGCCCGGCTCGGCAAAGCTCGTAGTGACTGTCGAAGAACAATATGTTTGCGAACTGCGAGGCAATTGTGGCGATCCCGAACGGATCGGCGTCAGGGGCGCGACCGGCTTCGAGCTCCCTCAACAGGGTCTTGGTCAACGGAACTTTCGCCGGTTCCTCCCCGGAGGGCTGCCAGTCGAGGTCCTCGATGAAATACCAACCGCCGCTGGCTAGCGATGACCAAAGCTTGCTTAGTGTTAGCTGTTGGTCCGACGAGGCATGGCTTCCGTCGTCTATGATCGCATCGGGTGCCGCCGTCTCGAAGGCCGAGGCGACTTCCTCGATCTGGCCGAGCTGCGATTGGTCGCATTCGAGAGCGGTGAAGCGCGAAGCATCGCCGTCCGGCGGCAGCCTCAAATTCACGCCCACCACGTGAGCGTACGGAAAATAAGATTGCCAAAGGGCCACCGATTGGGTGGCTGGGTCGCCGCGAGACGAGTATGGGCCAATTTCCACGATACGCCGCAGGCCAAGACGTCGGTTGCCGAGCAAACGATCATAGACGCGCGCGTAGGCATGCCGGTTGCCCGTGTGGCGATTCTTGTCGGTTTCGAAGCGCTCAGCGAGGCGGCTCAAACTCGGCATGCGCTCTTCAGGGTCTGAGAGGAGCCCGATTAGCGAGTCGTCTGTCTCACGCATAGAGGAGTGGGTCTTCGCGTTCCAAAGGTGGACACCCACCACACGCTCGTCGCGGAGATAGTCGGCCAGTTCTCGGATCGGCCGCTCGAATCGGTCAACCTCTGTCCAGTCAATGCTGTTGAAGAACATGGGGCTGAAAACCCAGCGGCGAAGCGGAGCTCCTTCGGCAGAAGCGATGTAGTCGGACAGGAGCTTTGGCCCCACGTCGCCGAACGCCTTTGCGGGCGCTGCGAAGGAGCGCTCGAGCGCTTTGTCGTACAACGCACGCATGTGCCGGTTGCAGGGTTCCGCGTACATGACATTGCCGCAGACAAAGTGGCCCCAGCCGCCGTCGTGCCATTGCAGGTTGAAGAAGAACTCGCCCCGAAAAGGAAACGGCCGCAGCATCACCACGTCGGCATCCATCCACAGGCCGCCGCGCTCATACAGGACCGCGTAGCGGAAGATGTCGGAGAAGTAGCGGATCTCTGACCGGGCGACGATTCGATCGAAGAGTTCCTTCGGGATCACCTCCGCGGCGTCCCCCAGCTCCACTCCATGTCTTGCAAGGAAGTCGAGCTTGGCCGGCGAGTATGTCCACACCCGGACGGGGTGGCCGGCTCGCCGCATGGATTGGACTGCCGCCACAAGGGTTGAGTGAGCGGCGCCGTCCGAGATCACCTCGTAGAAGCAATTGATCTGCGGCAGGGCCGCAGTGGCGTGCGCCTCAACTAGCTGCGGCACAATTCTGCCGTCGGACTCCTCGGACAGCTCTCGCCTTCGAGACGGGGAATCTGATGCGCAGAGGAAGGGCGCTAGCGACCGAAACACATCCGCCGGCGCACTAGGACTGCGGCCGAGCTCTTTAGTCTCTACCGTCTCGGCGTGCGCTGCATCTAGGAACTCGGCAGCGATAGTCCACAGCGTCGCTGGGTCGCGCCCTCGCGACAGCAGGCGAACGGCGAGGCGGACGTGTTCGCGGACCTCGGCCCAGTCCGAGGGGCCGACAGTCGGCGCGCTCGGCTCCGTTCGCTCGGTGACGTCGGCGAGGGAGATTGAGAGGCCGGTAGCTAGGCGTACTTTCTCCTCGACCTCCGCACGGTACGCACGGTCCCTGGCCATCTTAGTGACATCGACTGACAGATCAGACGCGAGCTCAGCATGCAGGTAAAGATAGATGTGAAGGGAGGTGAACAGCACAAACATCGTGTGCTCAGGCAACGATCGAAGCGCTTGTAGCACCTCGACCTTGCCCATCGTAGGACCTGGAGCGGCAGGAGGACCTAACTTGTCTTGATCCGAGCGAACATAGTACTCAGACAGGTATATAAAGAACGGGTCGTCTCCGCTCGCTATTAGGCGAGCTACCGTATCATAGAAATAGCCAACCCCGCGTCGATGGTAAGAAACGTACGAAGCCCATTGTTGCCAAAGATTCCTGTGGAGGAAGACGTGATAGCCGCCCTGCGATTTCCTGATCGCGGCCACCCGCGCGAGTGTCCGCGTGTCAGCGAAAACTGCGGTCTTGCCTTTTGACTGAGCGTGTCGCGCTAGAGACCTAAGGTAGCGTTCCTCCTGGGGACGGAGGTCGCCGGCCAACCCGTCGAACGGGATGAACCAATCAAACGGCATTCTCGCGTCGAAGAGAGAGACCCCGCCAGCGTCTTGAATAAATGGAAGGTACTCCGAGTAGTAGGGTTCCCCGTCAGGGTGCCGAGAGTCCCAATTCTGCGGGCGAGCGGTGGCCGCCTTCTCGCTCGAAATATCTATAAGGTCTTCGTTGAACGGCTCATTGAAGCCGACCACCTCGTTGATCTGCCTGAATTTGAAGAAGAACCAAGTACTTGAGGTTCTCCAGCTCGAGTGGATGAAAATCGGTTGTTTCGTATCGGAGATTGGTAGGTCTGTCAGCGCGCGTTGCATACGCCCGGATGGCAGGACTTCCGCATCTTCCAAGATGCGTCGAATGTCCTCT
>DATGIR010000008.1:0-6152 GCA_035295605.1 Fimbriimonadaceae bacterium
GCCTAGGCGCGCCGAAGGCGATGGTCGCCTATGTGAACAAGGGCGTGGTCGCCAAGTTCCAGCTTTGGAACCCGCGCTCGATGGGCGTGCTGGCATGTTTTTTGGCCGCGCACCTCAAGGCGGGCGACCAGAAGACCGATCCCGGCACGAAGGTTTCTGGCCCGGGGGTGGGCGAGGTGGCGTTCGGGCAGAACGGGGTGATTTACGCCGGCCCGATGATCACCTTCGACAAAGGCAACATCGGACTGTTCCACTTCTAGGCCGGCCGCCCCGGCGGCTAACCCTTCAGCCGGATCTCGCTCTGAATCGGGATCGGGGGGTCGGTGGGCCTGGGTCCGCTCGGGATGTTCATCTGGGCGGACTTGAGAATCAGAACGCCGGTATCGGCGTCGATCGTAATCTGCGTCGGGTTCTCCACGCGTCCGCCGTGGCTGTCCATCGCGCGCTCCTCGAACTTCGCCTGATGCGTGGCGCCGGCCTGTTGGAGCTCGACGAACTTGAACTCGACCTTGAAGCGGTCCGGTCCCGAACCACGCTCCTCCGTCCACGTCTCGCCGGGCCGTAGCGGTTGCTTCGGGAGCTTCATCGCGATCCCGATGTCCCGCGCTCCCGGCCCGACGAACTTGTCGAGCCCGGTTCCGCTCGAACCGACGATCGCGCCATCGGCGTCGAGGTTCGTGGTCAGCTTGAACGCCAGGATCATGGCTTCGGTGATGCCCGGCCCCGGCTGCCCGTCCCGCAGAACGGATTCGACGGTGGCGACCGCCTCGTACCCCTGCCCTCGCTTGGACACTTTGACCGCGAATTGAATCTCCGTCTTGTGCGCGTCCGAGCTTCCTTCGTTGGTGACCGTCGTCGAGACGTAGTGGTAGGTGGCCTTAGGGGGCGCGTACCGGAACTGCACGGCATCCGCCTGCGGGGCGCGGGGGACGTCTTTGGTCCCAACCGGCGCCAGCGCTCCTTCCCGGCAACCGGCGCCTGCCAGAAGCGGTAGGAGCAACCCGGCCAAAGCGAGCTTGGACAGAGCTACTTCCTCTCCATCGTGAAAACGGTCGTCACGGGTTGCTGGTTGAACTTCATCGTAACCGGCATTCGCATCGAGCGCAGCAATCCGGTCGCGGTCTCCACGACCGCAACTCCCGGCTCGGCGAGCGTGAATTCGGGCACGTCGATTTTGTCGATCGCGATCGTTGCAAGCTGCGTGCCTCCTACTGACTCGACCTTGTCAAGCCGGCACTCGATCCCCGAGGGCCGTCCGCTGATAGAGTAAGTGCCGCCCCAAGTGTCGCCAACCTTGACCGGGCGGTCGGGAAGAAAGCCCTTCCCGGGCACCCCCTCGGACCCCTTCGGCGCCTCCTTTCCGTTTGTGGTGACCTTGATCAGCTTCCCGTCTGGGCCTAGCATTGCGATGCTCGTCACGTTCCCGACCACCGGTAGCCCTTCGGTAACCGACTCGACGTTGATCTTCCCGCCTCCGGCGTCCTTTGGCGTCACCTTCATCTTCACCGCGAGCCCTCCCGGCGGCGGCCCGCCCAACATTTCCATCTTCACGTCGTACGTCGTGGTAGCCCCGAGCTTAGGCTTGTACGCAATCGTAATGGCGTCGCCACCCGACTTCGGCTCTGGCGCGGTTGTGCCGGAGCCCGACTTTGGCGTCGATGCATCCGGATTGGCCACCGCGTTGCCCCCGTTCGAAGAGCAGCCGGCCAAAAGCGTTGCGACGATGGGGATCCAGCCTAGTGACTTGGTGTTCATCTGCCTCACTACAACGTCGCGGGGAGTTCGATTGAGCCACGGGTACGCTCCCCGCGATGGATCCCTCCCACGAGATCGAAGTTCTTTTCCGAGCCAAGTATCCCATCGTTTACATCGTCTCGTGGGAGGAGCGGCGCGTGGAGAAGATGCTCTCGACCGTGTGCAAGAGCCTCAACCGGACCATGCACTCGTGGACCGTCACCCAGGGGATGGTCCCCCCGGTCGCGCGCCCCGGGGGCGGGTCGCCGCCACCTCAGAGCGCGCTCCCCGGCGAATTGGAGGCTCTGGCTCAGGCTCACGAGGCGCCGGAATACACGGTCTTCCTGCTCAAGGACTTCCACGCCTACCTCAAGGACTACCGCGTGGTGCGCGTTCTCCGCGACTTGGCGGTGCGGCTTCGGAACCGGGCCCAGACGATCGTCATTCTCTCGCCAACCCTCAACCTGCCGGTCGAGTTGGAGAAGGACGTGTCGGTACTCGACTTTCCACTTCCGGCCGTGGACGAGCTCGGCGCGACCCTCGACCAGGCGATGAAGGCCATAGCGGGGACGCCCGGCGTCGAGGACACGATCACCCCGGAGCATCGGGAGGAGTTGATTCAGGCCGCGCAGGGATTGACCCTCGAGGAGTTCGAGTCGGTGCTGGCGCGATCGCTCGTCGAGCGGAAGAAGCTGGACGTCGAGGTGATCCTTGTCGAAAAGGAACAGATCATTCGGAAGTCGGGGCTGCTGGAGTACTACCCGGCGGACTCGAAGCTGGCCGACGTCGGCGGAATGGACCTCCTGAAGCAGTGGCTGGATGAGCGCAACTCGAGCTTCACCGACAAGGCGCGCGCTTTCGGCCTGCCTTCGCCCAAGGGGATCCTCATCCTAGGGGTTCAGGGTTGCGGGAAATCGTTGCTTGCCAAGGCGGTCGCCTCGCACTGGAACCTCCCGATGCTCCGCCTGGACGTCGGGCGCATCTTCGGTTCGCTCGTGGGCCAGAGCGAGGAGAACATGCGCAAGGCGATCGGTGTCAGCGAATCCGTCGCCCCCTGTGTGCTTTGGGCGGATGAGCTCGAGAAGGGTTTCGGCGGTTTGGGCTCGAGCGGGGTCAGCGATGCAGGCACCAGCTCACGGGTTTTCGCGACCTTTCTGACGTGGATGCAGGAGAAGACGGCGCCGGTGTTCCTGATCGCGACCGCCAACGATGTGTCGCAGTTGCCGCCGGAAATGTTGCGCAAAGGCCGCTTCGACGAGATCTTCTTCGTCGACCTGCCCGACGCCACCGAGCGGGCCGAGATCTGGAAGATTCACCTTCAGAAGCGGAATCGCGATCCCAAGAAATTCGACGTTAAGGCACTGGGACGGGAAAGTGCAGGCTTCAGCGGGGCCGAGATCGAGCAGGCGGTGGTCGGCGGGCTCTACAAGGCGTTCGCGGCCGGGCGCGAGCTAAGCCAAGCCGACCTGATGAGCCAAGCGCATACGCTCGTTCCCTTGAGCGTGATGATGAAGGAAGACATCGACCATCTGCGAGCCTGGGCCGTACCGCGAACGCGCCCGGCGTCGAAGCAGGGGAAGTAGCGCCCCCTGACTAAAAAAGAATCGGCCGCTCGCGCGCCCGGACGTTCACCACCAGCCCGACGGCCGCCATGCAGAGCCACATTGCGGTGCCGCCGTAGCTGAAGAACGGCAGCCAAAGCCCGATGACCGGCAGCATCTGGGTAACCATGAATAGGTTAACGAACGTGTGGAAGGCGAGCATGCCGAGCACGCCGGCCGCCAGCATCCGGTAAAAGGGGTCGGTCGCCCGGTACATGACTAGCCAGAGGCGATAGAAAAAGAAAGCGAACGCGGCCAGGACGAGCGAACAACCGACCAGGCCGAGTTCCTCGCCGATGATCGTGAAGATGAAGTCGGTCTCCTGCTCGGGGATGTTCTCGCCCTGCTGCCCCTTGCCGATACCGGTCCCGACAACGCCTCCCACGCCAAACGCCATCTCGGCTTGATAGGTCTGAAACCCGACCCCAGACTGCGATTTGGCCGTACCGCCGAATTGCCAGTCCTTGATGCGCTTGTCGTGGTAGCCGGGCATAGATGCGGGGTGCGTGAAAAGGAAGCCGATCACGAGCAGCGCCAGCGCGGCGACAACGCCCAGGAACCGCACGGGCACATCCGAAACGAGCGAAACCGAGAACCAGATCACGCCCAGCACGACCGCTCCGCCGAAGTGCGGCTGTTTGAGCACGAGAAGCATCGGGACCGCTATGTGCAGGAGCCCGAGCACGAACGTCCAAAGATCCTTGATCTTCTCCCGACGCATCGCGTAGAAGGAGGCCACCGTCAGGATCGAAACCAGCTTCGCCATCTCGCTCGGCTGGAACTGGAGCGGACCGATGTTGATCCAGCGTGCGGCGCCGTTGATCGAAGTGCCCACCTTGAAGATGGCAATCAGCGCGAGCACGTTGACGACGTACAAGACCGATGCCGAGCGGATCCAAAGCTTGGGCGGGATGACTGCCAGCAAGGTGGCGGGAACGAGCCCGACGATCACGTTCACGGCCTGCTTGCGGAAGAAGTTGCCCGCGCCCGGGTGAAGGCTGTAGCTGTAGAGGGCCAGCAACCCGAAGCCCAGGAGTATCGAGGCGGCCACGATGAGCCACCAGTCGATTCGGCGCAAGCTGCGCGACTCGATATTAGGGCGAAAGGCATCGAGCGCGTACGATGACATTTCGGTGGGCTACTCCGCCGGCAACCGCTTGACGCCCATTCCGAACTCTCGCTCGACGACTCCTTTGCCGCGAACGAGCCAGAACTTGAGGGTTCGGTTCGCCTTCTTGGCGCCGCCGCTATCGAGTTCCAGGTTCACCGTTACGAGGGTCGCGGGTTGAACGGTTTTGCCCTTTAGCGTGTCCACCGAACTTTCGACGGTGGCGGAAGCGGCGTGGCTCACGCCGCCTGAGGTCAGTTGCCCGCTCCACGGGGCGGCGGCCTCGGCGCTCAAAAGGGGGAGCGGCGGATCGAATTGATCCTCGTCCGCCTCCTTCAGCGAGAACGAATGGGGCGTCCGCACGTACGTCTCATGCTCCAAAGACTCGCCGTTTCGCATGAGGTCGATGGTTTCCGTCGAACCCTCGCGCTTGTGTACGAGATCGACGTCGACAAGCTGACCGTTGTAGCTGAGCACCGCCTTCGTGCCCGGACTGGACTCCGGAGAGAGCTCGTCGAGCGTCGCTTGACTGGTGCGTGAAGCAACTTTGCTTGCGGTGCATCCCAAGATCACGGCGAGCACCGCAACCCCCGACCACTGTCGATAGGTCAAGGGCGCCAATGCTAGACGGAACCCCCGGGCTCGAACTTGACGAGACGCCGAGTGTGGTGGACAGGGTTCTTACCCACGTGGCCGTCCTCCGACAGCTCGTACAGGCCGACGTCCGCGGCATAGCGCCACACCTGCTTGATTTCAACCCCGGTCTTCTTCGGGCCGACCGTCATCGTCATGTTCACGATCAAGGTTTGATGCGGCTTTCCCAAGACGGTTGCGACCGGGCCGTACGACGAGGACGCCTCATAGTGGATGGCGTCCGTCAGATACTCGCTGATGTATTGGCCGTAGAAGTCCCACTTGTACTCCTTCTTCGAGGCGACCATCAACGGGAGGGGAACGATCGGCTTGTTGATCCCGTTTCCAACTTGCAGCAGGGTGTTCTCAGTCTCCCGATAGCAAACGACCTGACGGAGCCTCCCGTCTTCGCGCATCTCGACGGGGAAGTACTGCGGCATCGGGTCGCCGTTGATATCCGGCTCCTTGCCCTCCTTCTTGAGCTTCTCGAGTTCCTTCTCCGCTTCGGGCGATGGCTTGATCTCCGGCTTGACGATCGACTCGAACACCGTTCCCGGCGCCACCGTGTCTTCATAAACCCACCGGGTGCCGGCGGCGAGAGGAAAGAAGAGGCTCGCGCTCGTCTCGTCGAATGTGAATAGCAGGGCCAGTGCGCCGATCATGACTTCGCCTTTGAATCAGTCGGTTTCCAGATCATGGTAGAGGTTACCGGCGCTTTACCCTTATCTGTTTGCACCAATTCCATCTTCACCATCCCAATGTCTTTCACAAACCACTCCCGGATCGTCACGGGGCCCTCGGACCCTCCCGTCAACGTCCCCGTCCCCACGACGTAGAGGGCGGTGTAGGTCTGCTTGTCGATCGTGACCGGCTTGAACCCTTCGCTCTTGAAGTTCATCTTTTCGTGGGCCGTCCGGCTGTCCAGCGTGAACGTCGAATCGACCTTCCAGCTCTTTCCCTTTTCGACGCCCGTCGGAAGCGCGAGCATCGGACGGTCGACTTTGAGCTTGTCCGACGTGTCTTCCCACACTCCGTCGGGCTTGAGCGTGACGGTTCCGTCTCCCTGGGTTTCGTGG
>DATGIR010000009.1:0-2455 GCA_035295605.1 Fimbriimonadaceae bacterium
GCTGAGTCCAACACCCATCCAGAGTTGGCCGGGATCAGCGTGTTGAGGTCGATGGCTTGATAGATGCCATTGCCATCCTTCTTCCAGAGAATGGCCTTGCCGTTAAGGACGCCGACTACGTAACCACCGGCGTTCACGCCAAGGGCGGCGCCGGACGTTCCATTGTTGGGAAGCATCACCGCACTTCCGATCTTGTGCCCGGCTAGATCCAACCCCCACAGCGCGGGTTCCTGGCCCATGAAAGAAAAGTCTGGAGCGACGACTCCCACCGATCCGGCGGCGTTCGACCCATCGATCGAGCTGAGCTCGGCGCTGGTAAAGCCCGATGCCAGCGAGATCGAGGTCGGGTTAAGGTCGGTGAGTCCAAAGTGCAGCTCGTCCTGATAGTGGTAGTTCCCGCCGCCATCCGAGAAGAAGCCGTGGAACGAGCTGACGAAGTCGTTGCTGATCGGGCCGGCGAACACACCCAAGCTGTTGGTGTTGACATTCGTGATCGAGCCGTCGACCGTGGAGTAGAGGGCGCCCTGATAGACCCCTGAACCATTGATGTAGTCGAGGGTCGCGATTGGATCTCCACCCGAACCACCGAAGCTGGAGTTCGCTTGAAGATTGCCTGCGAAACTCCAACCGGTGCCGTTGAACTTCGCGAAAGTCGCTTGAACGAAGCCCGTCGAGGGATCCGTTACGTTGTAAACGACGATATCGCAGCTGAAGCCTTGAATGCCGCTCACCTTCCAGCCTGGGTAATTAGGAAGGTCAAAGTAGTTTCCCCCGTACCGAACGTAGCTCCCGGCGGCGACAGGCGGCACCCCGCTGAGCGAGCTTCCCTCGTCGGCGAAGATGGGCGAGCCACCCGGCGCGGCCAGGGGACCCACGTAGCCTAACCCATACTGCGCTCCGGCGAAGCCGGCCAGCGCCAGGACGGACGAAACCAACACGATCTTGGCGATAACGCGAGACGAATTCGACATCGGTCTTCAAGCGATTGTACGACGGAATGAATGCCCCTGACCCCGCGTATTTGCGAGGATTCGCAATCCTATTGCAACGACCGCACTCAGCCCGACTCCCAACGCTAAACCGAGCGACGACGAATCTTGTGCGACCTTGAAACTCAGGCAAACGCCGGCGCCGAAGAGGATCGCCGTCTTGACCCAGGGCTTGGCCTTGGCCCCAAGCAACAGGGCGGCGAGAAGCAAGAACCCGGCCGTCAGCGGCCACTTGATCAGGTTCCACTTGTCGAAGCTGACACCGAGAACGGAGAAGGCCCACGCCCAAGCCGCCACGCAGAGCGGACACTTGGGCACGAGAAGGGCGATGGCCGCCGAACCGGCTCCAAGTCCGGTTCGGCCGGCGCCGAGCAGTCGCCCGGGTCGCTTAACGCATCGGTCGCACATGTCAGCCCTTGTCCTGGTCGTGGAGCTCGAGCCAGTTCGCCGGGATCCAGTCCATCGCCGACGCCTCGTTGCGACCCTTGGCAGTGAGGTCGATGAAGTTGTACGCGCCGATGAGCAGATCCAGGCCCCGCTCGTAGGTCGAGTAGGTTCGGAAGATCTCGCCCTTGTCGTTCTTGTAAAAGGCGCTTAGCCCGGGCTGTTCCTCGCTTCGCAGCTTCTGGTTCTTGAAGTTGTACATAACGTCGCCGCCATCGAGGTCCTCCCGGCGGAACGACACGTTGAAGTCGTAGTTGAACGTGTTCCCGTCGGACGAAAGCCACCGGAACTTCCAACCCATCCGCTGCTTGAACTCAGCAAAATGGCTGAGCGGTCCCCGAGAAACGGCCGCGAACGCGATGTCGTGATGCTGGAAGCGAAGGCGGGCCGCATCGATGTGGTCCATGACGATGGAGCAGCCCCAGCAGGCTTCGTCGTCGTCCGGCCCCCACATCGCGTGATAGATGAGAAGCTGGCTCTTGCCGTCGAAGAGCTCGGAGAGCTTCACGTCGCCGTCGGGTCCGTGAAACACGTAATCCTCTTCGACCTTCGTCCAGGGCAGGGCGCGCCGTTGGCGTGCCACCTCGTCCCGCATCCTCGATAGCTCCTTCTCCTTGACCAGCAACTGGGCGCTGGCGGCATACCACTCCTCGCGCGGGACGACGGAATGATCCTTGATTTCGGATTCTTTGATTTGCGTGTTCATCTTCGTTTCTTCCTCTGTATGTTGTGCGGTCCGCTTTCCGAACCGCCAGTAATAAGATGACCGGGCCATTCCAGAATTGGGAGTATCAAAACTGGCGCGAATAGCTTGGATGATGTGACGGCGGCGGCGGCCCGCGCGTTGGCGGCGGGGAATCCGCTGGGCGCGCTGAATCGGGTGGCGCTTCGCGACGATGCCCCTTGTTTGGCCCTGCGGGGCATTGCCATGGCCCAACTCGGCGACTTCGGCTTGGCCCGCACTCTGCTTCGCCGTGCCGCCCGCGCGTTTGGCGCGGGCCAGGCGGTTGCCCGGGCCCGCT
>DATGIR010000010.1:0-2104 GCA_035295605.1 Fimbriimonadaceae bacterium
AGCGAGGACTTCGGCACGCGCTCCTCGTTCCCGAGCCATCCTGAGCTGCTCGACTGGCTCGCCACGGAGCTCCTCGCCAAGAAGTGGGACCTGAAGGCGCTGTGGAAGGAGATGGTGATGAGCGCGACCTACCGCCAATCCTCCGACATTCCGCCGGCGCTCCTGAGCAAGGATCCCGCCAACCGGCTCCTCGCGCGCGGTCCCCGGTTCCGACTGCCGGCCGAAGTCGTTCGCGATCAGGCGATGTTCGCCGGCGGTTACCTCTCGGGCAAAATCGGCGGTCCGAGTGTGCGCCCGTACCAGCCGGCGGGCGTGTGGGACGACACCGCCGGACTGAACGGCAATCTTCGCAACTACAAGCCGGACACCGGCTCGGGGCTCTACCGCCGCAGCCTTTACACCATTTGGAAGCGGACGGCGCCGCCGCCGGACATGGTGCTGTTCGACGTGCCGACCCGCGAGGTGTGCCGCGTCCGGCGTGCCCGAACCGATACGCCGCTCCAGGCCCTCGTGCTCATGAACGATGAGACCTACCTCGAGGCGGCGCGGGGGTTGGCTCAGCGCGTGCTTCGCGAAGTGGGACCGTCTCCCGCGAACCGCCTCGACTTAGCGTTCCGGCTCGTGCTCGCGCGGGATCCGAAGCCGGCGGAATCGAAGATTCTCCTGTTCGCCCTCTCGCGCAGGCTGAGCGAGTTTCGAGCCAGGCCGGCCGCCGCGCGGGCACTGCTCAAGCAAGGTGAGCTTCCTCCCGATGCGCGGCGCGATCCGGCCGAACTCGCGGCGTACACGATGGTTGCCAGCACCATACTGAACATGGATGAGACCGTGACCAAGCGTTAGCGAACATGGACCAAATCCAGACTCTTCAAGACCGGATCAACCGCCGCGTGTTCCTCAAGCGTGGCAGCGGGCTCGGCTTGGCGGCGCTGGTCTCCCTGATGGGCGTGGACGCCTTCGCCCAGTCCCGGCTGCCCGGCAAGCGCTTCGGTGGGCTTCCAGGCTTCCCCTCGATGCCGGTCAAGGCCAAACGAGTCATCTACCTGTTCCAATCCGGCGGGCCCTCGCAGATGGAGTTGTACGATCCCAAGCCCGGCCTGGACAAGCGCCGAGGCGAGGAGCTCCCCGACTCGATTCGACAAGGGCAGCGGCTCACCGGAATGACGTCCGGACAAAAGCAGTTCCCCGTCGCACCGAACATCTTCAAGTTCGCCCAGTACGGCCAGAGCGGCATTTGGATGAGCGAACTGTTGCCTCACCTCGCTCAGGTGGTGGACGATCTTTGCTTCGTCCATTCGATGTTCACCGACGCGATCAACCACGACCCGGCGGTCACGTTCTTCCAAACCGGCTCTCAGCTTGCGGGACGGCCGAGCATCGGCTCCTGGCTCTCGTACGGCCTCGGCACCGAAAACAACGACCTGCCGGCCTACACCGTGCTCACTTCGGTCGGCGCCGGCCGCAAGGATCAGCCGCTCTATGACCGGCTTTGGGGCGCGGGCTTCTTGCCCACCCAGCACCAGGGGGTCAAGCTGCGCAACGCCGGCGACCCGGTGCTGTACCTCTCGGACCCGGAGGGTGTGGATCGCGCCTCGCGGCGCGAGATGCTGGATGACCTGGCCTCGTTGAACCGCATCGAGCTGGCGGCGGCCCACGACCCGGAGATTTCGACCCGGATCACCCAGTACGAGCTCGCGTTTCGGATGCAGACATCGGTGCCGGAGCTCACCGATATCTCCAAGGAGCCGAGCAGTGTGCTCGAGATGTACGGGCCGGACGTGCGCCACCCCGGCACCTACGCCTACAACTGCCTGCTGGCGCGGCGGCTATCCGAGCGCGGCTGCCGGTTCGTGCAGCTCTTCCACATGGGATGGGATCAGCACGGCGGGCTGCCGAAGGGCATCAAGGGCCAGTGCGAGGACACCGACCAGGCGAGCGCGGCGCTGGTGAAGGACCTCAAGCAGCGCGGGCTGCTGGACGAGACGCTGGTGGTTTGGGGCGGGGAGTTCGGGAGGACGGTCTACTCGCAGGGCGAGCTCAAGCCGGACGATTACGGCCGAGACCACCATCCGCGTTGCTTCACGATGTGGATGGCGGGCGGCGGGGT
>DATGIR010000011.1:0-2285 GCA_035295605.1 Fimbriimonadaceae bacterium
CTTCATCGCCTCGACCTCATGAAGGAGCTTCAGCTTCTCGTTAAGCTCGTGCTCGATCCCACTAACGCCGTGGCTCATGCGGACCTTGAGCTCCGTGGTTTCCCGGACCAGCGTCTCGTGGTTGGGTAGGAACTCATGAAGCGGCGGGTCGATCAGGCGAATCGTAACGGGCTTGCCCGCCATCGCTTCGAAGATCCCTTCAAAATCGCCCTGCTGGACGACGAGGAGCTTTGCAAGAGCGTCCGCCCGAACCTTCTCGTCCTTCGTGAGGATCATTTGCTGGACGATGGGCAAGCGGTCCGACTCGAAGAACATGTGCTCGGTTCGACAGAGCCCGATGCCCTCGGCGCCAAATTCGATGGCTTGGCGCGCGTCGCGAGGGTTGTCGGCGTTCGTGCGAACTTTGAGCTTCCGAGTTTGATCGGCCCATGACATGAGGGTGCCGAGCGAGCCGCTGACCTCCGGGGCAATGAGCGGGATGGCCCCGAGATAGACCTTGCCGGTCGTGCCGTCCATCGTGATCGTGTCGCCCTCGCGGATAGTGACTCCGTCTACGGTGAACTGTTTGGCGTGAACATCGACGTTGAGCGCCTCGGCTCCGGCGACGCACGGGATACCGAAGCCTCGGGCGACGACCGCCGCGTGGGAGGTTTTTCCGCCGCGGGCAGTGAGGATGCCTTGGGCGGCCATCATGCCGTGAACGTCGTCGGGGTTCGTTTCATCGCGGACGAGAAGAACCTTCTCCCCGCCGCCACCGTGCATTCCGCGCTCCGCAGCAGTGTCGGCGTCGAAGACGGCGATGCCGACCGCCGCGCCCGGCGAAGCGGCGAGGCCGGTAGCAAGCAGTTTGGCGACTTTGAGTCCTTCGGGGTCGATTCGGGGGTGCAAAAGCTGGTCTAGGTGAGCGCCGGTAACTCGCTGGAGCGCCTCTTCTTTGGAGATGAGTCCCTCTGCGACCATATCGACCGCGAGCTTCACGGCTGCGGGGCCGGTGCGCTTTCCTGATCGGCACTGGAGCATGAACAGGCGGTCGTGCTCGATCGTGAACTCGAGATCCTGCATGTCCTTGTAGTGGCGCTCGAGTTTCGTGGCGAGCTCGACGAACTCCGCGTAAACCGCCGGGCTTTGCTTCTGAAGCTCGGAGATCGGAACGGGAGTGCGAACCCCGGCAACGACATCTTCACCTTGAGCGTTCATGAGGTACTCGCCGAAGAGCGCATGCTCCCCGTTCGACGGGTCCCGGGTGAAGGCGACGCCGGTGCCGGAATCGTCGCCCGCGTTGCCGTACACCATCGTTTGCACATTGACGGCGGTGCCGATCTCGTCCGGAATCTTTTCGGTGCGCCGGTAGTAGATGGCGCGGTCGGTGTTCCAGCTCTTGAACACGGCTTCGATGGCGAGGGCGAGCTGCTCCATCGGGTCGTTGGGGAAGTCGCGGCCGGCGTGAGATTTGACGTGGGCCAGAAACGCCTCGCTCACGGCCTTCATATCGTCGGCGTCGAGGTCGAGGTCGTACTTGGCGCCCTTCCTCTCCTTGTATCTCTGAAGGATCTCCTCGTCGAACTTATGCTTGCTGAGCCCGAACGCGACGTCGGAAAACATCATGATGAAGCGGCGGTAAGAGTCGTAAACGAAGCGAGGGTTACCGGTTTCCTTAATGAGGGCGTCGACCGTCGTCGGGTTGAGGCCGAGGTTCAAAACGGTGTCCATCATGCCGGGCATCGAGAACTTGGCGCCGGATCGAACGGAAAGAAGCAGCGGCCGCTCGCTCCCGCCCAGCGTGCGGTCCATCGCCTTTTCGACGTCTCGAAGGCATGTGGTGACCTCATTCATGAGGCCATCGGGCAGGCGGCGCCCCGCGGCGTAGTACTGCGTGCAGACCTCGGTGGTGATCGTGAAGCCCGGAGGCACGGGGAGGCCGATGTTGGTCATTTCGGCCAGGTTCGCACCCTTGCCACCGAGCAGATCGCGCATGGTGGCGTTGCCTTCACGAAACAGATAGACACGCTTGTTACTCATAAGAACAGAAGGAGAGCTCCTCAAACAGGGTTCGACGCGGGATGGGCCGACGTTGGCCGCGCGCGTGAGGAGGTCAGTCTACCAGCCGGGTCAGCGAGCTCTTTGAAACGAGCCGATGCCCACGCCGTTTCGGATCCGTCCGAGTTTGCCGTCGACGAAGGTCTCGGTCTTGCTCATGTTGGTCTTCTTGAGCAGCCAACCCTTCGCGCCGCTGATCCAGAGGTCCGTTCCGGTGGCAATCCGCTTGAATTGGTGAGCCTTCTGAT
>DATGIR010000012.1:0-11516 GCA_035295605.1 Fimbriimonadaceae bacterium
CCGATCGATCAATCGGATTCGTCAGATTGTCAAAATTGGCCATTCGTGAGAACCTCGGAGGCGCTCAATAAACATAATCACATGTTCTATGCAGCGACACGCCAAGGTTCCGTCGAACTCATCGGTCGAAAACAAACAGAAAGTGCTTCCGCCCGACGATCTCCCGGTCCTTCCCGAACATCAACTCAGGTCCGAAGCTATAGATGCTCCGGACTTTTCTCATCTCAGGCCATGCGATATATTGAAATCGCCTATGTGCCGCCAGGGCAAGAGAGCTGGCGGCTCCCCAGGACGTGCTCTTCGACAATTCACAAAGACTCGTATGCAAAAACAAGCTGCATTGGCGTCATGCCAGCCGCCGGCTGATGTCCTCTTGGACGTGCCCGGGCTGGCTAACCATCTTGGAATCTCGAAAGAGAGCGTTTACCGTATGGTCGGGCGACGGCGGATTCCCTTCCATCGCCTTCCCGGAGGACTGCGGTTTCGAGGATCCGACATCGTCGCATATCTCAACGCCCGCAGAGTCAGTTCGGTAGAGCCACAGCAATATGGCGGCTCGGAAGATTAGGGGAGCGTGGTACGTCGATCTCAGCATCGAGCGCATACGTCACAGGATGAGGAGCCCAGAAAACTCACGGACCGGCGCCCAGGCGTATGAGAGGATTCTGAGGCAGCGGCTCCGAGAAGGAGGGACACTCATCCCAGTAAAGCCGGAAGTGCCAACCTACGCAGTATTCACCCGCTATTGGTTCGACACGTATGCGATAGCAAACAACAAGCCGTCGGAGCAGAAGAACAAGGAGACAAACCTTCGGCTTCATCTCCTGCCGGTCTTCGGTCACTTGAAGCTCGGGCAGATCACGACCGAACTAATCGAGCGCTTCAAGGCAAGCCAACTTGCACGGGGCCTCTCGGCTAAGACCATCAACACACAGCTCTGCACGCTACGCACCTCCCTGTCCTGTGCAAGTGATTGGGGAATCCTGGAGAAGTTGCCTCGCATTAAGTGGCTCAAGGTCCCTCCGCAGCGATTCGACTTCCTGAATCCCGGGGAGAGTGCCCGCCTGCTCGATGCGAGCTTCGAGTCGTGGGGTGGGGCAAGTGCCCGATTCGCTATGGTGCTCTGCGCACTCCGCACTGGGATGCGAATTGGCGAAATCGTCGCGCTCCGATGGGATGATGTGGACTTCGCGCGAGGATACCTGACCGTGCGACGGTCGATCGTGCTTGGCGTGGAGAGCTCGCCCAAAAACAATCGCATTCGCCACATACCGCTCGCACCGGACTTCGCCGTCGTCCTACGGCAGCGATTCTCGGAGCGCCAATCGGACTTCGTCTTCGGAGAAGCACAGTCTTCAGGCAGACACGCGACCCGAATGCTTGATACGGCATGTCGGCGTGCTGGACTCCGTCATATCGGCTGGCATTCGCTTCGGCACACGTTTGCCTCACATCTCGCGGCCGAGGGGGTTCCGCTCAACTACGTCCAAGCCTTGCTCGGGCACTCGACGATTCAGATGACGATGCGCTACGCGCACCTCATGCCGTCAACGCTTAAATCGGCCATCGAAGCACTCCTCGTTGCCGAGAAACGTGGCCGAGAGGAACTCGGGCAGCTAATAGGCACTGGCGTCGTTCCAGCACTTGCCCAAACGTAAAAGCCCCAATAAAACTGGGGCTCTTGCGTGGTAGCGGGGGCCGGAATCGAACCGTCTGGAGGCAGCAGGTCGATTGAGGCAGGAACGGTCGAATTCTCGCTGAGCTTAGGACACCTCCGGTTGCGGCGGAGTATTCAACGAATAGGCAGCGAAGAGGCTGTTTTCGTCATCACAAAGGCACCTAATAGGCACTGGGCTAGGGAGGTGACGACGACGGCATTCTGTTGCGACGCATCAATTCCATTCTCTCTCTGTGCGCCGAGGGATGGGAAGCGCAGACCTTTTCGAGGTTAACCGAATCGGGAATTACTCAAACAGATCGGAATTGAGCGGAACACGTGCCCAACCGAGTTCCTGCTCGATACGCAAGCGTACGGGGGTCACGATTTGCGGGGGTGCCTTGCATATGTATTCGCGTGCCCGTTCAAGCTCGGCGCCGCAAAGGGAGCGCAAGTAGTGAATCGGGTCGAACACTACTTCCGCTTCCGCGGTCGTTTTCGGGCCGAGGCCAGTCCATAGAGCGGCATCGAGCTGTTTCTCGAAGAGCCACGCCCTCACGATCTGTTTGGTGTCCTGCAGGCCCGGTAGTTCATCTGCGCGGCCGACAACGACCCCGTGGATGTTTCCGATGTTGGGCGTCCTCTCACGCCGCCGCAGATCCTCGCGCGCATCTTCGACAGTCACGCATTCTGATGCAGCCCAGTAAGTGCGAACGACGTGGGCCGCCGGATCAATGACCAGCGTGAGGCATCTGTTGTCAGAGACGCGGGAAAAGTCGATCGGAAGCCCGGGACCGTCGCGATGCCACCTGGACTTGATGGCGAGCCCATCCGGGTTCCAGATCAGGGATCCCCAACCGATAATGGCGATGTCCATATTGCCTCCGGCTCAGAAGCGCATTTCCGATAGCGCAGCTTGACGCTCGCCTTCCATGCCAGCGCACGCTGCATGTAGGGTGGCGGTGGCGTGCCGACGATGGCATCTACTGCGATGCACCAACAAATCCTACTCCCTTTCTGTGCACCAGAGGGTGTGAAGTTCGAAACATTTTGAGCCTATTTCTCGCCACGGCTGGCGGCGAAGCTATCAATCGCAACGGCCTCGAGGAGAGTGGTGAAACAATCAACTAAGACCCATCGGGGGCTTATTTACATTGTTCGTCCTTTGGTATCTCGTGTGGTAGACTTATTGAGAGCCGTTTAGCTCAATCTCGAAGCTGGTCGAATCGAGGTTTACTTCTTAACAGAAGAGCCAATATGTTTTTAAACATTGCCAGTCTCCGGCTAAACTTTGAGCCACATTTGCACGTGGGGCTTGAGAATAAGTGCTCACGTGGCGAACCGGTGAAGGAGATCGTCGGAACAGGTGTCGAATGGACCGAAGTCATCGAGGGTGAACTTCGGGTTAATGCGGTGCCAGGTAGGACCACGCTCCGCGTTTCAGGGCCGAATGCTCTATACGTCCGAGGAAAATCTGAAGTTGGTTGAAGATCCTTATCACAACAAACAGATCCTTTAGGATCTGTTTGTTGTGTTCTCGACGTGATCATTCAGATCGTGCCAAACAACAGAACGCCGTGAACCCACGCCCGCCATGTAGTGCAAAGAAAAGCACCTCGACTTTCATCGAGGTGCATTCGGACAGAGGCTTGTTTGCTGTGGGTTGGACTAGCCCTTGATGATGTCGGGGCTGGTGGCCCATCCCTGCGGGTGCGGCCCACCGTTGTCGCGCTCGTACCGAGCACGACCAGCTTCGGTGAGCGCCGGCCACGTGCCGGTCCTTCCACCGATGCTGATCATCACGTCGGCGACGAGACCGTCGTCCTCCGGACCGATCACGAAGCTCGGCGGAGCGAAGCCGAAGCGATCGAACCTGGCGTAGCGGAAGCCCTTCATGTCATCCTCCTCAGATCAGTTCGTGGCGAGACGGGTGACGTCTCCGTTCTCCGCGACCACTCCTTCAGGGGTCACCCGCAGACACCATGAGTTGACCTGAATGAAGACGGGCCGCTCGGCCGTGGAGCGCGATCGGAATCGCCACCACAGGTCGATGATCGCGTAGTGGGGGGAGACGGATGCCGCGCTCCGATAGCGGAACGGCGCGTGACGGGTTCCCTCGCCCTCGGTGTAGCCCTCGCCGTACGGACGGTCCGCGTAACGAAGGTCGGTGTCATTCGGCTCGAGTGAGCGGCTGCCCTCGGCGTCGGACACCCGGATGGTGAGCGGAGCTTGTCGAAGTGCCTTAGCGAACGTCATGGTTCACCTCAGAGCGTCGGGACGGGGAACGGCAGCGACGGGCTGTCGTAGCCGGTGATGATCTCGTGCTCGAAGTCGTCCTTGCCGACGAGCAGCGCCGCGATCGCGGACTTCTCGTGCGCCTCGCGGATCATCAGGATGTTCGGGTGGCGGGGGTGCCCGTGGATGAAGATCATCGGGCCGAGGCACATGAGGATGGAGACGTCTGCCTGGCTCCAGCTCCCGTTCGGGCGCCGGAGGATGGTGACCTTCGCCTTGCGGCGCCGTTCGCGAACTTCCATTCCGAGGAGGTCCATTTTGCGTTCTCCTTTGTCCAAGGGGCGCTCTACTTGGGAGTCAATTTTCGGTTTTCGAGTAGCCGCTTTTGCGAGCGGCTCCCTTGGGCTCTCGAACGACTGCTCAAGAGTCCGAGGGAGCTGGACGGCAGAACGCTGGTGTATGTGGGGAAAGAACTGAGCTAGGACCAGTCTCGACCGATCTTGCTACTGCCAGGAGCGGAACGTGGCGTATCAAGTTCCAGCAAACAAGCGATCATCAGGGACATGGTGCAGCACCGCCCTGGCGGTGTGATTTAAAGGGCTTGGCTCAACTGGAAAGGATTTACAGGAGGATGGGTGTGTAGCTGGGGAAAACCACTTATCAAGGTAGCATACAAACAAAGGTATGTCAATAATCACTGACATGTAACCGGAGTTACTTTGAGGGCTCGGTCTTTGTCTTATGATGAGTGCCTCAATAGAGTTCGCATTGTCCAACGTACTGAACGAGACGAATTCTAGTGATTCACTCATTGACCACAATCAGCAGCACTTGTACCCATCATAAATAAAACACCGTGTGAGGTATCGTCCCAGAAGGACTGCTTCACACGGTGTACTGCGACTAAGATAAGGTAGTACGGCGACCTCGCGCTACGCGGCCTGGCGGAACTTCTTCCGCCACTTGTCGGCGAAGCTGCCGAAGACCTGGTGGATCGCGTGCACGTCGCACTCGAGGCAGCCGAGCGCCTGGCCGATGATCCAGCGCGCGACGTTCTCCTCGTCCTCCGCCTTGAAGTCCTTCCCGCAGTTGACGTTCGGCAGGAAGCCCTTCTCCTTGAAGGTCTCGACGATCTGCTGGTGCGGGACCGTGACGCCGATGTGGTCGCTCGGATCCTGCAGCTCGCCGAGCCAGTCGATCACCGCCGAGAGGTTGGTGAAGTCGAGGGTCGGGAGGCGCTGCATCAGGTCGGTGACCTTCTGCTGGTCGCGGAGCTTGCGATCCTCGGCCTCCTTCGCGGCGCGGAGACCCGCCGGCGAACGGCGGTACTGCTCGGACTGGACCCGCTGGACGAAGTGGAAATCGTCGATGACGTGGCGGGCGGTGGACATGGGCCAGGCCTTCAGCTCGATGTCGTTGAACTTGGCCGTCACCATGTTGCCGGTGAGCTTGGCGATCTCGACGATGCGCGCGGCGGTGTGGTTCACCATCTCGCCGCACTGCGGCTCGTAGACCTTCAGCTCCTTCAGCGCCAGCTCGAGCGCCTTCTTGGGGTTCGCCTCGCCCTTGTAGCTCTCGCTGGGCTGGCGGCCGCGCGAGCGCTGCCACTTGGCGTGGGCGACGACGTATTCGGCGGTCTTGCGGCTGTAACGGCTACGGAACTTGTCGACGGTGCGCTTGGTCACGGCGATCTCCTTTGTGAGCGGTTGGTGTAAGGGGTGAACGGGCGCCAGATGGAGCCCGATTGCGGACAGGGGGATGGCGTGAAACCCGTGCGTACGGGTCGCGGCGGGCCTAACTGGTCGGGAAATTCAGAGAGGAGGTGGAAGGGGTGTTAGACGCTGGCAGCTACTACCTTGAAAGGAGCAGACCAATGCCGAGTAATGTCCTACTTCAGCATTGAACAAAAACACTATAGCACATATTGATGATTATGTCAATAGTTACCAACGGTTACAATCATAGATGCGATGCCGCGAATCTTGGCTGATTAGGGCCGAAATCTGTGTCCCTTCAAAGAAGGGCCATAGATCAAGGTGTCAGACTCGATAGACATCCTGACGTCGAAATCGCTCGAAAGAGGGGGGCAAAGGCCGAAGGCGCATATACCGACATGGCCGACTCTTTTCAGCCTGTTCGCCTGCGAATAGGGCTCCGGTGCGGCGAGCTTGCAATAGTCCCTTCTTCGCTGGATCGTATTGCCCCCAGGCTGCTTGTTCAGCGGCCCTCGCCGCACTACCGAGAGCATGATGGGTCGCGCGGAGGCAAGAGTGGATCGACGACGGCGTTGATTCTGTCCAACGGCAATCCCCCGGTTCTTAGAAGCTCCTCGACGAGGCACCCGCGAACGTCAACCGTCTGTCTTATGAGCTCGGCGGCGTCATCACGCGCTTCCTGCACAAGCCGGTAGAATCGGCGTCGAAGGCGGCACCCGTCGACATTCTTGATGAGCGTGTGCATGGCGAAGGCGGTATCTTCGACGGCTGCGTCCTCTGCGTACGCCCACTCGCGCGAGCCCTCGGGAGCGTCTCCGGCCATTGCGTAGAGGCCGGCAAAGCAGACGCGAGCCACGTCGCCGGCCCATTTTTGCCGGAGCCGAGCATCCGACGGTGGTTCGCCCCATGTGATCTTGGCCGCTCCTGGCGTGTGGTCATTCGGATCTTCGACGATCCTTACCGATTCGACCAAGAACCCGAGCAGCCGCGCGACGACAACGTGCGCGCTCTCGTGGACTGCGGTCTTCTTGGTATCCGGCGTCTGGATCTCATTTGGCAGGGCGACAGCACTCTTGTCTCTATGTATCACTGCGAGATGGGATGGGCACATCCATGTCGAGTGGCCGGTCCGCTTCTCCGTCATCCCGACGACTCCCATCTCGGGACAGGGCTCGCGCGAGGCGCGAGGCCACGCCTCGCTACATCGGGTACAGGAGGAGCGGCCAGATGATGGTGTCAGCCGTTCGCCAAAGCAGTTTGGGCAGACGCCCCAATCGACTTCGCACTTGTCCGGCACGAACGTGATCCTAAAGATTCATCTCGTGAAAGACCAATCCCACGAGGTTGTGCGCCTCGACAGCTTGCTTGAACTCAGGCGATACGAAGGTCTCGCCAAGCGGCTTCTGCTTCAACTTGAAGATGTGCTGCCCGTCGGTGCTCCCACGGGGAAAGGCGTACTTGCTGATGGTTGAGATCCGTCCGCTCGGCACGCGCCTGAACTCGCTGCGCGGCTCGTCGAGTTCGACTTTGTTCAGCACGTTAATCAGGTAGTAGCGACCATCTCGACAATCGAGCGGCAACGCTTCAATCTTGTCGCCAATGAGGGGGTACAGCGCCTCCAGCGCACGCGCAGAGAAGGCCATCCCGCCGGCGACAGCCGGAAAATCGACCGGCTTCCCGCGCTGGGCCGGATTCTCACAAGGATCGATCTTCGCTGGGAGCGGCTGCCACGACTCTGAGCGCGGAGAGCCGTCGAGCAAGAGCAGCTTCTCGCTCTCCGCCGTGATGAGGAGATCGTCGAAGTTCTCTACGTCGGCTTTGATGATGAATGGCATCATGGACCTTTGGGCGGGAATTTCCCGGCCCTAATTTCTTCGGCGATGGCCTTCAGCTCTGCGATCACGTCCTCTTTATTTCCCGCGACCGGCGTGAGCCGATCGACAACCGATTGCACGCCTGACTTCGTATGAAGACCCGTCTGGTTGTGTGTCGGCCAATCAAGCGCTACGCCGTTCTCCGCATCATTGATGTCGATTCCCACAGCGTCAAGGATCTTCCGCGCCAGGTCGGCCTTCGGATGAATGCTCGGACAGATATGATGAGCCGCATCTCCCTTGTTGAACGTGGCGCCCTTCGCCTTCATGTTGCGCCGCAGGGCCGCCGCGTTCTCCTTGTTCGTCTTCCGTCGCGGAAGGGGCTCTCCGCTGGGCTCACCGCCGACGGCCGCACCACCGCCGCCGCTCGCGACCATGTAGAGCTGTGCCGCCGTCGCCGAGATCGATCCCGACGCGACGAGCGCTGAGACCTCGGCGTCGGTGAGCACGATCGGCGTCACCCGCACCGTGGAGGCGGCGAGGACGATGAAGCGCGGGCCGCCAGGGCCGGCGGCAGCGAGCTCGATCGTGCCGGTTGAGGCGCCGGACCCGCCAAGCCACCTCGCGATCCGCGAGAGGCCGGGGAGGGCATTGATCGCGGCCGGCAGGTGACCGACGAGGCTTGCCGCGCCATAGGCGCCGCTCGCGATCGACGCCGCCTGGGCACCTGGGTGTAGGTACGACGCCGCAGCGAGCGACTTCCCGGTCAGCTCCTTCGCCGAGTCGGCGCGGTTCAGGAAGTTGTGAACGTCGTCGTAATGATCCGTCGCCCATCTCGGATCGGCGAGGATGCCCCGCATGAGCGGCCAGAGCATCGGCGCCAACACGCCGTCGACGTTCGTGCGGAGATCGACGCCGACGGCCGGAGCGTTGACCTCGTACCGGACGACGAAATCGAGGAAGAAGCCGATCGTGTCGTGTCCGACGTCGACCGCCCGGAGCAGTTCTTCGTCAGGCGGGTCGTATTCAATGGCCTCGTCGAGCAGCTCGGCCAGGTGCGCGGTAAGGCACCGAGGGCGAGGTAGAACGGTTGCCGGTGCGCCGGTATGACCGGCTGCGCCGCCTCCAGCTCGTGCTCGTAGGCAAGGAGGTCGCTCGCAACAACGACCGGGTCACGGGCCGGAGGAAGTGGGTAGTAGTGCGTCGGTGGCGGCGCTGGTGGCGGTGAGGGGGGTGGCGCAGGAGAGGCGATCGGAGTGGCCGCCGCTGGAAGCATCGTCGGGGGCTGCGCTGGCGGACTCTTCGGCGCCTCGGCGAGCGTCGGCAAGGCGGAGGTGCTGAGCGGATACCGAGGATGCTCTTTCCACGGGACGACGGAATCGCTCGCCGGCGCGATGCCCCCACGAAGGAGCGGGACCGCATCGCGTCCCCACGGCACGTCTTCGTCGTCATGCGGGCGATCCGCGAGGGTCGATCGAGAGCAAAGAAGCGCTGCCGCGACGAACGGCAGCGCAGCAGCCTTCACCGCTGCACCGTCGAGCGGTCGTACCTCACCGCCATTCCGTCGATGCGGATGATGTTCCGAGTCGGCGTGTGCACCTCGTCGGCCGTCACCTCGATGACCGCATCGGCGCCGAGGTCGCATGCCTTGCGTCTCAGCGATTCAAAGCGCTCGGTGTTGGTCTCGCATTTCAGGTCGCTCGCGACCGCTCCGAGGCGATGCACCGAAGGCGGAATCTCCTTCCCCCAGACGATGACCGGCATGTCGGCGCAGAGGCCGCCCGACGGTGTGACCGCCTTGTAGAAGCTCGCGCCGCACCCCGCGCTCAGAACGGCAACCAGCGCCGTCGCCCTCGTCCACCCTCTCATGTTCGTACCCTCCCTGATCTGCGAGACTATCAGCCGGGCATCTGGATCGACAGTCCTGCCGGCTTGGGTGCGGCAAATCGTCGCACCGACGCGATCTCTCCGAACACGATCGATATCACGATGGTTGCCGGACAGGCAACCAGACGGTTTGCGTCGTCGCGTACCGTTCCGATTGGTGGCCTCACGACCCTCGACCTTGGCACGCGCCCTCGGGAGGAGGATCGTCGAGTTGCGCGAGGAGAGATCTCTCACACAGGAACGATTGGCGTGGGAAGCGGATTTGAGCAGCAAGGGCTACCTGAGCCGGATCGAGAGTGGCGAGCGCCTGCCGTCGCTCGACGTGCTCGGGCGGCTGGCGAAGCGCCTCCGCGTCGAGATCCGCGACCTGTTCATTTTCGGCGAAGACGAAGTGGCCTCGGCGATGGAGCGGGTTCGGAAAGAGGGACGCACGCTCGCCCGCCGGGTGCTTGAGCTGCCGGCAGACGGCGGGCTGCTGTCAACACCGAGGCGCCGGCAATAGTCGCCCTCCAGACCCAGGGCAGAAACCGCGGAGTGCGACGCCCTTCAACCCTTGCCGACCCGGTCGCCGCGGCGAGTGCGAGAAGTCTGAACCATCTTGAGCTTATTTGATCAACAGCCTACCTTGCGATCGCCACGTCCAATCGCTGAAGCCAATAGTGAGTGCAGGTGAGGCCGGCCTCAATTCTGATCACGTTGGGTCCGAGGTTGAGCTTCTTGGCAAGATCCCAGGAGTCTGTCGTGTAGTCATGCGACGCTGGCGAGAAGTTCTTCGCCACTGCCTGCCCGTTAACGGAGACGGTCACGGGCGAATACCCTTTCCCAGGGCAAGCCGCCGAATACGACGACAGATGCTTGAGTCGCAGGCGGCTACAGGCGGGCTGATAAGGCTCCTGCGTGATCGACTGCAACCACGACGGGGCGCCACGGATGAGACCCAACCGCAAGCTGTGGCCGTAGGGAGGGTTCTTGTCGCTGCCCGTCGTCGTAAAGGTCATGTTGTTCGCGACGGCGCTCCCGCCCGGATAGGACGTGAAGTCCAAACTGGAGACATCACCTCCGTCAAAGAGGTCAGGCGCGCAGGAGACGGTGTTCGCTGATCCCTGGTTGGCTGAACACGTTGCAGGCTGGTGGCAGCTCTGGACGTTCGACCAACTCTGCCACTTGGTGCCGTCGTTGTACTCGGCGGTCGGGAGCCCGATCGGCCCGAGCGCGTCGCACGCGAGACGTCCAGCCTCGAGGCCCAGGATGCCTCCCGCCAACTGGCTCGAACCGAGGTCCATCCCTTTGCCGATCGCGTCTTGGCCGTCGACGTAGAGGTGGAACGCGCCGCTGTTGTACCGAAGCTCGAGGGTATGCTGCGAGCCGGCATGGGCGGTCACCTTCGAGATCGGCGTGCAGGTTCTGCCGCCGTCGGCCGAGTAGTAGAGGCCCTGATAGGTCTGCCCGCGCCCGCTGCACGTTCCCGTGCCGCTGCCGCCCCATTGGCTGATGTAGCCGAACTCGATCCAACCGTTGCTGGTGGAATCAGTGCAAGGGGCCGCCGGAAACGTCGTTCCGCCGGGCAGCGCCCATAGAACGACAGCGTAGTGGTTCTCAGGTGAAGTCGATGTGTGCGCGGGGATCGGAAGGCTTGGCACCTTGAGCGCCATCCGCGTTCCCGTCCAGGAGGTCTTCCCGGCGCCTGCATAAACAAGCGCCCGCCCAGGTGGGGGTGCAGCACGCGCTGGAAGGCATGAAACCGCCGTCGCTCCGATGGCGAGGCATCTCGCAGCCAGCCCTCCCGACATCGCCATTCCCCCCTTTCCGCTACGTCGCCCGGTACGTCGTCCCGCGCGCCTTGCCCTTCGTCTTCACACGGCCCGCCAAGCGGAGCCTGGCAAGCCCGGCGATGAGCGTTCTGCGCGGCAGATCGAGCCTCTTCCGCAGCTCTTCGGACCGAAGGCCGGGATTCTTCTTGATGGCTCCAAGGATTGCCGCGAGCGCGGCCTCGCTGTCTCCAACACCACGCCGTCGCCGTCGTGGGCGTACCGACTTGGTCGAGGTTCCACGTCCCGCCTTCGGAGCTCGGGTCGCCCCGGCTCTTCCGACACGCCGCCGGTCTTGAGAGTCGCGATCGATCTCCGCTTTCACGATCGCGACCAGCTCCTCGGCGAAGACAGCGGCAGCTCGGGTGAGACGCATCTCGATGTCCATTTGTGGGGCTCC
>DATGIR010000013.1:0-2138 GCA_035295605.1 Fimbriimonadaceae bacterium
CGCGGGCCCCCAGCCACAACCCACAAACCACAAAAAACGTGGTCGTAACCGGTATTGGCGCCGTCACCCCGATCGGCACCGGGGTTCAGGGCCTGTGGGATGGCGTACTGCGTGCCGAGTCGGCAATCCGCACCGTTTCCAGCTTCGATCCTTCATCGTTCAACTCCCACCTCGCCGCCGAGATCCTTGACTTCAAGCCGGACGCTTACCTGGACCCGAAACGCCATAAGCGCCTCGACCGCTTTTCGCGGTTCGCCATGGTCGCCGGGCTTCTCGCGCTTCAGGATGCCGGCATCGAACCCGGCTCGTTCGATCCCGACCGCGCCGGCGTGACCATCGGTTCCGCGCTGGGCGGCGCCAGCAGCGCGGAACACGAGTACGTGAACTTCATGACCGCCGGCATCCGAGCCGTCAGCCCGTCCCTCGCGCTCTCCGTCTTCGGGGGCGCCGCTTCGTGCAATTTGGCCATCGAGTTCGGACTGACCGGCTACACCACCGCCAACTCGGATAGCTGCGCGTCCGGGCCCATCGCCCTCGGCAACGCCCTCAACGCCATCCGGCGCGGCGAAGCGGACCTCATGCTCGCCGGCGGTGTCGAAGCGCCTCTCTTTCCGCTAACCTTCGGTGCCTTCTCGCTCATCCGCGCGATGTCGACGCGGAACGACGACCCTGCTACCGCATGCCGGCCGTTCGACAAGGATCGCGACGGCTTCGTGATGGCGGAGGGGGCCGCGCTGCTCGTCCTGGAGACTGAGGAGCGCGCCCGCTCGCGCGGCGCGCGCATCTACGCCGAGCTCGCCGGCTTCGGCCTCACCAACGATGCCTATCACATGGTGGCGCCTCGGCCAGATGCAGCCCAAGCGGCGCGCGCGATCCGTCTCGCCATGGCCGATGCCGGAGTCTCTCCGGCCGAGGTCACCTACGTCAACGCCCACGGCAGCTCGACGCTGCTGAACGACTCGACCGAAACCCAGGCGATCAAGCTCGCCCTCGGCGAGCGCGCCTACGAGATTCCTGTGAGCGGAACCAAAGGGATGCACGGACACGCGCTCGGCGCCACCGGCGCGATCGAAGCCGCCATCTGCGCCCTCTCCATCGCCAACGCCTGGGTCCCCCCGACCGTGAACCTCTTAGAACCCGGGCCCGGCTTGGACTTGGACTACGTGCACGGCGCCGGCCGCGCGGCCAGGCACAACGCCGTCGTGTCGAACTCCTTCGGCTTCGGCGGCATCAATGCTTGCCTGGTCCTGCGAAGCCTCGCGTGACCCCGCGGTCCCCCCTGCACGTCGCCATCGGCCCTGCCGACAATTGCCATCGGAGAGCCATCGATGCAGTCCTTGAGTAACGAAAGCAACTACCCTCGACCTTCCCAGTTCCAGGGTCTTCCGCCGGACCGCTTGCGGGCTCTGGGCGAGGGCTACTTCGGGATGAACTGGGTCTGCCTCGCCAACCTCCTTTGCCTGATCGGCGTGTTCTTCCTCGCATCTCAATTCCCCTCCGCGATGGCGTGGTTCTTCTTGACCCAAATGACGATCATCGTCGCCGTCTCGTACCCGCAAGCCAAGCGGCTGACCTACGGCTTCGGGTCCGCGCCGGCGATGGCGTACATCGTCCCCGTGCTCCTCGCCTTCAACTCGTTCATCTGTTTGGGCTTGCTCGGCTTTGCGCTCGTGATGAGCCGGGTCAAGAGCTTCCTCGTCGACGAGGGTTACGGTCCGAAGTTCTTGTCTTCGCGCAAGCAGTTCGAAGCGTTCATGGCCGGCTTGGAATCCGGGCCCGATCTGTACGGCTCGGGCGACGACGCGTCCCGCGCCGCGTAGACGGTCGTCTCGCCTTCCAAAAGCCGCCACGGGTATCATTCGAACCCCTCGGGCGGTTAGCTCAGCGGTAGAGCACTTCGTTCACACCGAAGGGGTCACTGGTTCAAATCCAGTACCGCCCACCACCAATTTTGACTGTGACCGTTCCGGACACATGGGTTACGCCCGCGCTTCGTGCTAAGCTCGCTGGAACGGAATCCACCCATGCCCTTCCCACCTGCAATTCTCCTCGCTCTCCTCGGTCAAACCCCCGCCAAGCCGATCTCGATCTCCGCGGACGTCATCCGGCAGACGGTCGGCGGCGCTAGCCTCGAGGCG
>DATGIR010000014.1:0-11548 GCA_035295605.1 Fimbriimonadaceae bacterium
GGGCGGCGGCTCTCGTTCTGGCCCTCCGGGAGCCGGCCGGCGCTGAAATGAGCCTTGCCAAGTTTTCCGTCGAGCGCCCGGTGGCGGTCACGATGCGGATTGCCGCGCTCGTATTGCTTGGCTCGGTCTGCTTGACGAAGCTGCCGGTTGACCTGCTTCCCAAGGTCTCGATCCCGACCGTTGCGGTCGTAACCAACTGGGCCAATGTCGCGCCGGAGGACATGGAAACCCAGGTGACCCGTCCGATCGAGGAGGCGGTCTCCCAAGTCCAGAACATCTACACCGTCACCTCGACTTCCGTCACCGGCCAGAGCACGGTTCGCGTTCAGTTCAACTGGGGCGCCAATATCGACGCGGGCGCGGTCGACGTCCTCCAGCTGGTTCAGCGGGCGCGAATCAGCTTTCCGACCGACCCGAACCTCCAGCAGTCACTCGTCTTCAAATACGACCCGTCGACGCTGCCGATCATGATCTTCGGCGTCTCCGGCGATCCCGATCCTATCCATCTCCGTACCGTTCTCGACAATGAGATCACGCCGATCGTCGAGTCCGCGAACGGGGTGGCTGCCGCAACCGATAGCGGCGGCCTTCAACGCGCGATCATCGTCGATGTCGACCCCAAGAAGCTTCAGGCCTATGGCCTCGCCCTGACCGACATTCAGAGCCGAATCGCCCAGGAGAACATCGACCTCCCGGCCGGTATCGCCCGCCAGAACGACACCGAGTACACCATCCGCGCGTTCGGCTATCTTCAGAGCCCGCAGGAACTCGGGCATATCCCGGTGGGCACCTTCCAGGGGCAGGTGATTTCGCTCAGCCAAGTTGCCGATGTTCGCGACGCGAACCAAGAAAAGCGCATCAGCACACGGCTAAACGGCCAGCCTGCGGTCGGAATGATCATCACCAAGCAGAGCGACGCCAATACGGTCGATACCGCCAAGAACGTTCGGCAGAAGCTCGAGCAGGTCAAGAAGATCTATCCCAACCTGAAGTTCGATCTGGCCTACGATCAGAGCGGATTCATCACGAACTCGGTCGACGACCTCAAGCGAACCGCCCTCATCGGCGGCTCCATGGCCGTGCTTATCCTGATGATGTTCCTCCGGAACATCCGCTCGACCCTCGTGGTGGCGCTTTCGATCCCGATCTCGGTGATCTCCACGTTCTCGCTGCTCTACTTTTGTGGATTTACGCTGAATACCTTCTCGCTCAGCGGCCTGGCCCTCGCTACGGGCCTCATAGTGGACGATGCCGTCGTTGTGCTCGAAAACATCTTTCGGCACATCGAGCGGGACAAGAAGCGTGCCGCGGAGGCTGCCGTGAGCGGCGCCAACGAGATCTTTCCCGCCGTCGTCGCCTCAACTCTCACGATCATCATCGTCTTCCTGCCCCTGCTGCTCATCAAGGGCCAGGCGGGGCAGATGTTCACCCAGTTCGCGTTCGTCGTCATCTTCTCGATCTCACTGTCGCTGCTGGATGCCACCACCGTCGTCCCGATGCTCGCCTCCCGCTTCATCAGCGAAGAGGAGGTTGAAGAGGAGGCGCATCCCGAGCTGACGGCTCAGCGCGGGAAGAAGCTCACTTACATCGGCCGCGTGTTTGCATGGGCCGGAAAGCGCTTCTCGGACCTCGATGCTTCATACCACCGCGGCCTGCGTTGGTCGCTCAAGCATCGTTGGATCGTCTTCGGCGGGGCGTTGGGCGCAACCGGGCTCGTCGTCGCCGCGCTCCTGCCTACGATTGGGTCGGAAATGCTCCCGCAGACCGATAGCGGCGACATCAACATCAATATTAAGCACCCGGTCGGAACCTCCTACGAGCAGACCGACGCGACGATGCACGCGGTCGAGGACATCGTGCTGAAGGACAAGGATGTCGCGGCAATGTTCTCGGCGGCGGGGACGGGCCTATCACTCCGTGGGGCCTCAACGACGCAGATCAGCTACCAGGGCGCCGCCACCGTGCACCTGAAGGACGATCGCAAGCTTTCGACCGCCCAAACCCAGCTCATGTGGACCAAGCAGCTCTCGGCGATCCCGGGAGTTCGCGTCCAGGTTACGACGTCCGACATCGTCACCCAAATCCTGACTGGTGGTGCCCAGAACATGGAGGTCGACGTCTTTGGACAGGACTACGAGCAGATGTCGGCGGTGGCCAACCAGGTCGCCGACGCTTTGCGGAAGATCCCTGGCCTCACCGGTGTCGACTTGGGAATCCAGGAAAAGACGCCCGAACTTCGCTGGAAGGTGGACCGCGAGAAGGCCTTGGCGTACGGCGTCTCGTTCCAGGACATCGCCAGCACGTTGAGCACCGCGAGCGCCGGTGCGCTCACCACCTACTTCCAGCAAAACGGCTTCCAGTATCCGATCTACGTGCAGGTCCCGGAGAGCCAGCGCAAGACTGTCGAACAGATTCTCAACCTGCCGATCACACCGAGTTACGCGGGCGGCGGGAAGGGGCTCGGCGCCGAGGCCAAGCCGGTCCTGCTACGTCAGGTCGCCCAACCCTACGAAGCTTTGGGACCGAACGAGGTCGACCGACTCGACCGCGTGCGCTACATTCCGGTCATCGGGCAGGTGCCGCCGAACGGCCGCGCCGAGAGTGAAGTCCAGGCCGACATCGCCAAGGCGATGGCCGCAATCGAATTGCCGAAGGGGATGTATTGGGATTACGGCCTGAATCAGAAGCGCCGCGGGGAAGAGTTTGCCGGCCTCGGCCTGGCCATCTTCATGGCGATCGCCCTCATCTACATGCTGCTGGCCTCGCAGTTCGAGTCGTTCATCTACCCGCTGGTCGTGCTGGTATCCGTGCCTCTCGCCTCGAGCGGCGTGCTGCTCGCACTCTATATTTGCGACCGCAAGATCGGCTTGACCGCCTTCATCGGCGTGCTCATGCTCATCGGAATCGCGGTCAAGAACGGCATCCTCCTCGTCGATTACACGGACCAACTCCGTGCGCGGGGGATGAAGCGGGACGACGCCATCCTTACCGCTTCCCCGACGCGGCTGCGCCCCATCCTCATGACCTCGTGCGCCGCCATTTTGGGAATGCTCCCCTTGGCGCTAGGGATGGGCAAAGGCTCCGAGACGCAGGCCCCACTTGCAACCGCGGTCGTTGGCGGCCTCCTGACCTCGACGGTTCTCACCCTCTTCGTAGTCCCGTGCGTGTACACGATGTTCGATGACCTCGCTAAACGGCTGCGGCGCTCCGAGCGCGACCTGTATGCGCCGAGCCTGGTAGGTCCCAGCGTCGGCAGCGTCGAGCACACCCTGGAGCGGGACGCCGACCTTCCCAAGCCTCAAGAGCCCAGACCGAGTCATGTGGAGGGCGCGGAATGAGACGCGAACTCCGTGCCGAAGCCGAACAGGTGGAGAGCCTGGTCCCTCAGGCTATGCGAGCCCTGTACCGCCAGGACCCGACCGACCCTCTCATCGACTTCTCGGTGCCTCAGCTTCGGCTTTTGCGCCTACTCGGGACTGCTCCGCGCACCGCCTCGGGCCTTGGCGAGGAGTTGGGCTTGTCCGTGAGCGCGATCACCCAGATGGCGAACCGGCTGGCGAGCCTGGGCCTGATCTCACGCACCGACGACACCAACGATCGCCGGATCAAACATGTGACGCTCACGCCCAAGGGCATACAGCTTCTGGCGGAGCGCCGGTCACGACGGGTCGATCAGGCCCAGGAGATCCTCGCCCGGATGTCGCCCGAGAAGCGAAAACAACTGATCGAGGTTCTTCAAGAAGTAGTATCCGCCGGGGGTACACACGAGAGCACTCAGCCCCACTTCTTGGTGGCCGAGTTGGAGCAACGCCTTCCGCCGGCGTCTTAAGAGTTCGCGATGAAATTGCCGATTGCCATTTCCGTTCTTGCTTGCGCTTCGGGTCTTGCGATGGGCCAAACTCCGCCGCAGAAGCCAAATACCACCCCCATTCCGTCGACCAAGGACCTCGATCTCCCGGGTCCGCCGATTCCTGGCGAGGTGGGAACCAGGCCAATCACCGCCGACGAAGCCGCGATGGTCGGGTTGCGGCTGCAGCCCAACGTGACGGTGGCCATGGCGCAAGCGGCTGCGGCGAGGGCGCAGGTTCAGGCCGCGATTTCCGCGCTATTCCCGACTGCGACCGCGACCTCCCAATACGAATGGCTTTACAGCTTCAACCTTCACAACGGTGGGGCGACGTCAACTTCGCAGCATGGGCTGGTGAGCGGGCTCAGCGCCAAGCAGCTCATCTTCGACTTTGAAAGGACCATGGATCAGGTGCGCGAGGCTCGGGCCACCGCCAAGGCCGCCGCGTACAACCTCAGCGCAGTCCAGGCGAACCTGGTCTTCCAAATCAAGCAGCAGTTCTACACCGTGGTCGAGAATCAGCAGTTGGTGACCGTCTTCGAGTCGGAAGTCAAGAGCACGCAGGCGCAACTCGACCTCACCGTTGCCCAGCTTTCCGCCGGCCTTGGCGTCCCGTCCGATGTCGTCAATGCCTCGGCCAACCTGGCGAACGCCACGTCGAGCCTGGTGCAGGCGCGTCAGACCTACATCCTGTCTCGCGTCGACCTGGCCGCCCTAATCGGCCTGGATCCGAGAACACCGCTTGTCCTCGCCGATTCGAGCGAGCCTGCCGGCGACTCCACCGACCTTAACGCGCTCGTCGACAGCGGGCTTCGGAACCGCCCAGAGATCCTTCAGGCCCAGGAGACGCTCAGAGCCGCGGGCTATTCGGTCTCCATCGCCCGCAAATTGCTTCTGCCCTCCGTCAACCTGACCGCCTCCGTCGGTACGCCGGGGGTCGGGAGTCAAAGCTCGGCTGATTCGGGCGCGCTCGGAATCTCGCTCAACTGGACCTTCTTCGACAGCGGCCTTTCCTCCGCCGACGTTGCCATCGCGAAGGCGCAGGCGCTGGGGGCCAAGGCCAACCTCGTGACCCAGACCCAGTCGGTGGTGAGCGACGTGAGCGGCGCATTCGTAAGTCTTCAGGCCGCCAAGCAGCGGGTGGAGGTCGCGGCGAGTGCTGTCGCCAATGCCACCGAAGGGCTCCGACTCGCCGAGGGCCGCTTCAAGGCCGGGGTCACCACCTTCGTCGAGGTGACTCAGGCGCAGTCGACGCTCGTGACTGCGCAGTCGAGCCAAGCGGGCGCACAATCGGCCCTACAGACCGCCCGGGCGCAGATGGCGCGTGCCATTGGCGCCTCCATGAAGCCCCCGAAGCCGGACGAGATCAAACCCATCGAGCCCTCCCACAAGTAGGGCAGTGACGTTCGCACCGCTCCCTGCGACCGGCGACGTCGAGGCCGCGCGCGACCTGATCTATCGGTTCGGCTGGAATACGACGTGCTACCAACTCCTCAACCGGGGAATCTCCCGTTGGACCGACTCGACGTTGAGTTGCCTCGTGGGCTTCGTCGAGCGAAACCGTGTCCGAGTTGTGGCGGGGGCGCCCGTGTGTGCCGAAGACGAGGTCCGGAACGTTCTCGAGGCTTGGGAGGATCAGTCGAGCCAGGCGGGCCGAACGGTGGCCTACTTCGGCGCCGAAGGGCGCGTCCTTCAGGCGACGGCTGGGCGCGAGGGTTACTCGACCGTCGTTCTCGGCGCTCAGCCGGTTTGGTCGCCGCAAGGCTGGCGCCGACGCTTCGACGGGTGCCCCAACTGCCGGGCGCAGCGTAACCGTGCGAGGAACAAGGGCCTGACGGTTTCGGAGTGGCCGAGCGAGCGGGCCGAGCGGGAACCCGCGATCAGACGCCTGCTCGCGGAGTGGCTTTCGACCCGCGGCCTGCCGCCAATGCACTTCCTCGTCGAGCCGCAAACCCTCGCTGATCTGCGCGGCCGGCGAGTCTTCGTCGCCGAGGTCGGGGGAGAGCCGGTCGGCTTTCTCGTCGCCTCCCCCATCCCCCGCCGAAACGGTTGGTTGACCGAGCAGTTTGTTCGCGGACATGCGGCCCCAAACGGCGCCGTCGAGTGTCTTGTGGATGCAGCCGTGAACTCGATGGCGGAAGCCGGCGCCGAGTACGTGACGATGGGCATCGTGCCGTTGTCGCCACACGGGGCGACGGCGGAGAATCCGCCCTGGCTCCGCGCGAGCCTGGGCTGGGCTCGTGCGCACGGCCGCCGCTTCTACAACTTTGGCGGTCTGGACGCTTTCAAGTCCAAGTTCCACCCCGAGTATTGGGAGCCGATCTACGCGATCTCGAATGAGCCCCGGTTTTCATTCCGCACCCTCTACGCGATCCTCGCCGCCTTCTCCGACGGCCCGCCGCCCTGGACGCTCGCGCGCGCCGTCGCTAAGGCGGCGTGGCAGGAATGGCGCTGGATCGCCGGCGTGGACGAGCGCTGACGTTAGCCCTTGACTGCCTGCCAATCTCCCGCACGGAGGCCCGATACCAGCTTCCAACCCGGATTGAGGGTCAGCTCCCAGCCTTCGCCCTTGATGGTCGATCCGTCGGGCGAGCCGGGAGCGGTCACGCGAACCTCGGTAGCCGGGCCGTTCTTGCGGACGACGAGGGCGCCACCGTCGGTGACCGTCAGGACCCCCCAGTCGTCGGTAAATTTCCCGTTCGGATAGACGGTCCCCCAATTCGGAAGCGAATCGACCCCATACGGATCGTACGAGTAGGTGAAATTCGCCGAAGCCGTCAGGCATAGCGCCTTACCGTCGATGAACCGTGCCGTGTAGTTCTTGATGGTCGTGAGCCGGCGCGCCTCCAACCTTGCCTCCTCGGCCATCACAACGTCTCCCTCGTACACCTTTGAGCGCTCGTTGGCGAGGGCGTCCAGATCGCCGGTCACCTGGAGATGGATTGCGGCGGCGAGAGTCTCGCCCAAATCGCTGACCGCGGTGAGTTTCTTGCGCCAGCCGGGGGCGTAGCCGTCCAGCAGCCGCCCGTAGGCGGGCCCCGTGTCGTACGCGAAGGATCGGCCGAGGCTCGAGCTTCCCTCCAGGCTCTCTAGACCGACCGCCGCACGGTCGTCGAGGTCCGCCTCCGGGTAGCCCGAGAGGCGAAAGCCTGTGTACTCGGCCAACCCCTCGTTGATCTCCAGGCGCTGCTCGCTGCCGGCGGCATCCGGCCCACACTTCGCGCGGCGCTCACGCCGAAAGACGATCGCATCTTCCGCGGCGCGCGCCCGCTCCTCGCCTCTTCCATCGACCGCCACCGCGAGCGATCGCATCTCGAGACGGAGCCAGGTCCGGCCTTCTCTGGAGTCCAGATGCGGCATGCTCGCGTCTTTGCCCGGTAGCCCGAGCCCGTCCTGGATTCGATGATAACACTCGTGCATCATCAACCGGCCGCGGGGCCGCTCGAGCTTTGGCAGCGGCCACATCACCATCGTCCACCGAACCCCGGCCCATTGGGTCGCGGTGTTCGCGACGGTATCTGCCTCGCCAAGCGTCCCCACCCATACCGATCCGGCTCGCTTGAGCCGCCCCTCCTTGTCAGGTTGGTTGCCGACCACGGATCGGGTCCTAGAGTCTGCGAACAGCATCGGTCCGTACAACCGCACCCCCCAGAGGCGCCCGCCATCCACATCGGATAGCCGTTCGGCCTGCCTGAAGTAGCGGGCGGCCAGATCGGTGTCGATTGCCGCCGGCGGGCTCTGAATGCCGGCCCCGGCGAGGAGGACGAAGGCGAGCGTCGTCATGCCCAAGAGTGTGTGGTCCAGGACAACTCAATGCCTTGAATCTCGCTGCACTCTTGAAAATGCTTAGCGCGCCTCGCGGTAATGCGAGGGAGGCATCCCGAAGCGCTTTCTAAACGCCCGCGTCAGGTGAGCATGATCGGAGAAACCGCAATCCGCGGCGACCTCTGCGATACTCGGTTCCGACTCCCGAATGAGGGATGCCGCTCGGTTGAGGCGTTCTCCGAACGAAAACTCGGTCAGAGTGCATCCCATGTGCTGCCGGAAGGCCCGCGAAAGATGAGTTGGATGAAGCCCGGCAGTTCGGGCCAACTGGGTCAGCCTGGGCGCCGCACCCCCCGAGCGCAATCCGTCCAAGACCCTGTCAAGCCAAGGCGGGTTCACCTCCACCGGCTTAACCGTCGTCTCATCGATCGCCGCCACGAGCAGTCCGAGCACCGCATGCTCCATCGCCAGAGGCGAGCCGGCCGAGCCGCGACGGAATTCTGCGTAGACGGTCAGGGCAGCCGCAAAAACGGAGTGCGAGGAGAGGATCCGGGGCTCGGACAGGAGGGAGGACTCGCGACCGATCCGGTTGGCCCGCCCGCGCGAGAGCTCGATGCTCAAGCTGTGCGCGCCGTCCGCTGTCACTGAATCGACGTGCGGGCAGCGCGCAGGGACGACCAGAACCATTCCGCGTCGGCACGCCAAAGTCGCTTCGTCGTACGTCTCGTCGAACCCTCCTTTTAACACGACAGTCAGGTGCGGGTACGCGTGTTCGTGGCGCGCGATGAGCTTCTTCGGCTCGAACCGGTTCTCGGTAAGCAGCAAGCCGTGCGCGCGGAAGCGCCGGACTGGTTGGCCAAAGTATTCGCCGAGACTGAGTCGGTGGAGCACGGCAAGAACAATACGAGGAATCACACCGGCGATTACTTCAAGCCGGTCATCACGATCCCTTTGACGAACGCGCGTTGGCCGACGAGGAAGATCAGAACCAAGGGCAACATGACCAGCAGGCTGGCAGCCATGAGCAGGTGCCACTCCTTATCGTAAAGAGAGTTATAGGTCGATAGCCCGACCTCGAGCGTTTGCTTCGCGTTGTCGTTAATGTAGAGGAGCGGCCCCATGAAGTCGCTCCATGCGCCTGAGAAGGTGAAGAATCCCACCGTCGCCAGGGCCGCGCCGGATAGCGGGATGAGGATGCGCCGAAAGATCGTCCAGTGGCTCGCGCCGTCCAGGACTGCGGCTTCGTCGAGCTCGCGCGGAATCGTGCCGAAGAACTGCCGAAGCAGGAAGATATTGAACGCGCCGCCACCGAAGTAAGCTGAAACGGTGAGCGGCAGAATCGTGTCGATCCAGTGCAGCCGCGTGTACATCACGTAGGTCGGGATCATCGTCACGATCCCGGGCAGCATGAGCGTGCTCAAGAGCAGGATGAAGAGCCGGTCCCGGCCGGCAAACCGCATCCTCGCGAACGGATAGGCGGTGAGGGCCGACGTGAAGACGACTCCGAACGTCTTGATCGCCGCGATAACAAACGTGTTCTTCAGCAGCAACACGAACACGACGAGAGGGTCGTGTAGCACCTTGACGAAGTTCTCGGTGGTCGGGTGTTTGGGCAGCTCCCACACCGAAGTGGTCGCCCCTTCGCTCGCCGACTTGAACGCCATCAGGCACATGACGTAGAGGGGAATCAAGCAGACGACGACCCCGATTGCCAGGATGGCCAGGACGATAGCGCGTTGTCCGGCCCGAAGGACTCCGGCGCGGTCCAGCGTCACCGGTCGCCCCCTTCGTAGTACACCCACCGGCTGGACAGGCGAAGCTGCGCCAGCGTGAATACCATCGTGATCGCGAAGAGGATCCACGCCAGTGCCGATGCGTATCCCATCTTCAGGTCCAGGAACGCCTGCTGGTACAGGTTCAGCATGTAGACGTGGGTCGCATGGTTCGGCCCACCGCTCGTCATCACGAAGGCGTCTGTGAACACCTGGAGTGCGCCGATGATGCCCGTGACCAGCGCAAAGAAGAGCGTCGGGGAAATCAACGGAATCGTCACGTGAAGGAACTGACGCAACTTGGTCGCGCCGTCCAAGGTTGCCGCCTCGTAAAAGTGTTGCGGAACTCCCTGGAGCGCGGCAAGCAGGATCAGCATGCCGCCACCCGCGCCCCAAACCGACTTGAGGATCATCGAGGCGAGCGCCGTGCGTTGGTCGCCAAGCCAGTCGACCTCGCCGTTGATCGTGGCGAGCGGGTGAAGGAGCGAAGCGATGCCTAGGAAGTTGCCGTGCCCGCCCGTGCCGTAAATGATCGTGTTGAGGATTCCGCCATCCGCGCGGAACACGGATCGCCAGACGATTGCGGCCGCCACGCCGCTGACGATGGAGGGGATGTAATAGCATGCCCGCCACAGCGGCATTCCCCGAACCTTGGTGTTCAGGAGGAGGGCCAGCCCCATGGATGTGATGAGCCCGAGCGGCACCGCTGCCGCGGTGTAGATCGCGGTGACCTTCAGCGAAATCCAGAACACCTGATCGAGCGTGAAAGCATCGGTGAAGTTACCGAGTCCGCGCCATTCCGCAGGCTGGATGATGTCCCAACGTGCGGTCGACATCAACAGCGAGAGGAGCATCGGCCCGAGCGTGAAGAAGAGGATTCCGAGCAGGCAGGGAAGGATGAAGACGTGGGCGATTCTGCTTTCCCGCCGCTCTTTGGCAGTCCTCCGCTTCCGAAGGTCGGGGAGGTAGATCCATGTGGCGACTCCCAGCACAAGGAGCCCGGCGAAGCCCCACGCCAGGGTCCAATTGAACGGCGGCGAACGACCTTCCGCCCGGAGGATGTCCAAGCGTCGCTGCGCCTCCGCGTTGCCTTTGGTCAGAGCCTCCTCGGCGGTTTCGGTGCCGTAAAAGATGTTCTGGAGCTTCTGGTCGACGAATCCGTTGACCTCGGACCAGTACTGCCAGGTCGATCCGTAGCTGACGTAGTCGGCGCCGACGTCCATGATGATGCGATTCTTCGGGTCGACCTGGTCGGGAGGAGTGTGGGGCCCGGGGATCCAAGGCTCCGAGCGCGCCAACCACCGGATCGCCGGCTGCGCCATCCCGGCCTCCGCACTCGCGAGCATTCCTTCCTTGCCCGCCATCCAGGCGGTGAGCAGCCAGGCTTCCTGCGGGTGCTGGGTCTGGCTCATGATGCTGTAACCCGAACCGCCGGTCGCATAGGCCCGGGTTCCATCCTTGTAGGCGGGCGCCATCGCGACGTCCCATTCGAAATATCCAGGCTGCCCTTTGATGAGCTCTCGCCGGAGGTGCGGCGACTCCCAAATCCCGCTTTGAAGCATCGCGACGCGGCCCTGTTCGAAGAGCTTGAGCGTGCTCGTTTGCATCACCGTGTCCATCTCGATGTCCGAGGGGATCCAGTGCTGCTTCAGCGAGAGATCGGCGGCGAACTGATAGGCCTTAATGACCCGAGGGTCGTTGTAGAGGATCTTGGTGGGGTGGGCGTCGTTGTCGCAAAGCCGGGCGCCCAGCTCCTTGTAACACATGTCGACGAAGGCCGTCTTCCAAGCCGGCGCGTAGCCCCAACGCACCGGCTTGCCGTCGGAGCCGAACTTAGTGAGTTTGTGCACCACCCAAAGAAAGTCGTGCTCGCGGAGTTCGGGCCGTTCGTGAAAGTCCCACGTCCACTTGCCGTCGGGATACGGGATGCCCGCCTCGTCGAAGATGCGCTTGTTGTAGAAGATGGGAACGATCGGGGCAATATCCCGGGGCAGGATGTAGAGCTTGCCGTCGAGGGTCGAGGCGTCGACAAGAACCTTGTAGTATTGGCTCAGGTCGAAGCCGGGGGTCTGCCTGATGAAGTCGTTGAGCGGCAGCATCGCTCCCCGCTCCGCGAACTTCTGAAAGCCGCCCGGGTCCATGTGCACCACATCCGGCGCGGTGC
>DATGIR010000015.1:0-4262 GCA_035295605.1 Fimbriimonadaceae bacterium
CTTGACCGTCCGCTTATCCACCACTCCGGCGTCGTCATAGGCCGTGATGGTGATGGCGGTCGTCTTGGTCACATGGAGCGTGATCGAACCGGTCGCTTCCACCTGACGCGTCTCCGTGTCCGATGAAAGTTCGATCCGGACCGCGTTCGTGACCTGCCAGTTAAGGGTTACGTCCCCGGCTTGGCCGTCGATGTGGGTTGGGGTCGCCGAGAACGCGATCACCTTGGCTTTGCTTGCCACGAAGATGTTGACCTTGATCGACTTCTGATCGGTCTTGTCGTGGTTGTAAACCTTCAGGGTGTAGGCCTTGACGTTCACGTCGTTGGCCTGGAATTGCCATTCGTTCAGGGTTGGGTCGAGGTTCTGCCCCATGGGCAGCAGCACGATCTTCTCCGCGTTCTCCACCTTCCAGCTCACCGTCACCGTCGCCCCGAGCGGAATCGTGGTCTGATCCAACTTGAAGGTGTCGATGCGCGGGTCGGGAACCTCGGGCGCAGCTTTCCCAAGCACGTGGATCGGCCGGATGTCGTACTGTTTCTCGTCCTTCTCGGCGTAGCCCGTGATTTCGAAAGGCACGTCGACCGGTTTCGTGCCCGGCAAATCGGGCGGGAAGACGGGCGTGAACTCCTGGCTGCCGTCCTTATCCTTCGGCGGCCCATCGTAAATCGTCTGCCCCAGCGCCGCGATATGGATCTTGGTCGGCGAACCCTTCACGGACCAAGAAACCACCAGCTTGTCCCCCTTCGTGATCTCCTGGGTGTTCACCGTCACCGTGAGCCCAGGCTTGGGCGGGATGAGATAGACCCACAAACCGACCACAAGCAGGACAAAGACGAGCGCCGCGATTCCGCCGATGCTCAACAGCGGCCGCTGCTCGAGTTGGCCCTGGGCGACGGCGACCACCGACGGCTGCTCGATCGACCGGGCGCTGATGCTGAAGCCGAAGAGGCGGCTTCCCGCCACATAGACCTGCTTGGACGGGCTGACGGTCAGCAGCACCGTCTTTTGCTGGCCGGGTCCGAGGGCGACCTGCTCGGCGTCCAGCTCGAACGCGCACGCCTCCTCCGGGTCGCTTCCGAAGAGTTGAACCGTGTGCTCCGTGTTGCCGAGGTTGACGAGCGTGACCTCGAACGTGTTCAGCTTCCGGATCGGCGAGATGTAGCCCTTCTTGGGGCCGAGCTCGACGCTCAAGTGGTTGAACGGCTTGACCGTCAGCACCCCTTGCACGGTGCGGGCGTCCCCGCTGGTGAGCGAACGGACTTTCAGCACGAAGGGGTAGTTGCCGGCGCTGCTCTCGCTTACCCGCGGGGGCTTGAAGAAGAGCTTCTCTTCCTGGGTCTCGTGCTCCTTGATCGTGACGACGGGCACCGGAACCGCCGTCCATTCCGGGTCTAACCCCTCGATGCTGAGCTCGAACTGGTCGGCGCTATCGCCTCGGTTGATGATCTCGATCGAGAGTGGCGTGGTGGCGCCCGCCTCGACGGTGATGAGGTCCGAGGCCAGCCTGGCAAGAAAGCTCATCAGGGGGTGATTTTAGCTGATTCAGGTTCGGCTAAACTTCGAACCGTGCTGTCGGTCCTGGCGGCTTTGTCCCTGGCCGGTTCCCCGCTGCTTGTAGGTACTTCCGACGTCGACATCACGCCGCCGGAGCCGCTGCCGCTTGGCGGGTACACGGAGCGGGGCGGACGCGTGATGGACCCTGGCGGCGATCGCCTCCATGCGCGCGCGCTCGTAGTGCGTCGCGACCCATTTCGGGTGGCGATCGTTTCCGTCGAGATCCTGACGATTCCCGAAAGCCTGCGCTTCGAGGTGGTGAAGCGTATCCCCGCCGACGTTCGGCTGCTGCTCTGCGCGACCCATACCCATTGCGCGCCGGACAGCCAGATGCTGAACGACCGCATGACGCTGTCGATCCCCGGGATTGCCTCCTTCAAGCGGCGCTGGCTCACGTGGTATTCGGACCGGATAGGGGAGGCGATCAACAAGGCGTTGGAGGTGCGCCCCCAACCGGTCTCCGAGCTCGACGTGGAGTCCTGGCGAGCCGATCTCAATCGCGGTCGGCGGAAGCGGGCGAAGCCGGACCAGACGGCTTCCCTGGTGGAAGCCGCCAAGGGCGCGGCTCTGCTGTTCGAGTACGCCGCGCACGGCACGTTCTACGATTCCGAGGAAAACCGAACCCGCGGGGATTGGCCCGGCGGCGTCACCGCGCTGGCGCCGATGGCGCTGATCGGTCCGATCGGGGACGTCTCGCCGCGGGCGCCGGGGCTGGATAAGGCGTCGGGGGCGGAGAAGGTCGCCGCCTTCTGGAAGGCGATGGCCGCCGGCCGGACTCACGCCGCGCGGAGGCGGGATTGGGAACCGAAAGACTCCGTCGGTTGGGGTGTCGAGCCCATCGAACTGGGAAAGCCGATCCCCAGCCCGGCCGCGACCAAGGCCTACTCGGCCTTCGCGCAGACGCTGGTGACGCGCTTTGCCCCGACGTCCGCGTCGGTCTCGGTTCTGCGGCTCGGCAAGCTGGCGATCGTGGGTATTCCGGGGGAGCCGACGTCCGTGCTCGGGCGTCGGATCGGGGACTTTGGCCATAAGCTGGGACTGCGCGACGTGCTCGTGCTCAGCCACTGCAACGGCTGGATCGGCTACATCCTGTCCGGCCCGGATTACGACGACGGCGGCTACGAGGCGACCCTGAGCTTTTACGGCCGCGACGAAGGCGACCGGGTCGTCAAGGCGGCGGAAGCGGCCCTGCACAGGGCCGCCTCCCCGTAGTCGACGCCCACCGGCTGAAGCCGGTGCCACAAGCCCTTCGCCCACCGGCTGAAGCCGGTGCCACACGTTTGCGCCCGCCCTTAATATTTTTTCGAAACACTTTGCCCTCCCCGCGACATTCTAATAGTGAGAGCATCGGTGGAGAGCAATCCGAAGTCCATCGTTCCGAGCCGCGCCGAGGTCGGCAGGGCCTTCGAGGCCATGCGACCCCGTCTCCTTGCCTATGCCAAAGGCTTCGTGCGCGACGACCAGGATGCGGAAGACGTGGTTCAGGACGCTTGCCTCGTCGCGCTGCGACGAGTGACGGATCTGTCCGATCCCGCGAAGTTCGAGAGCTGGCTCTTCCGAACCGTTCAACTAAACTGCCTCCACGTTCTTAGCCTACGGACGCGCCGGCTCGCCCGGGAGCTCTCGCTCCCATTGGTCCCCGAATCGGCCCTCATGACGGTCATGTCCGACGGAGGGTCGCCGCGTCTCACGCCCGGGCTGAATGCGCTGGGCCCCGACCGTCGGCAGTTGGTCGAGCTCCACTATGCCGAGGGCCGAACCCTCGCCGAGATCGCCGTCCTGACCACCCTCAGCGTCGACACCGTCAAGATGCGGCTTAACGCCGTGCGCGGCGCGCTGCGCCGACGGTACGGCGAGCACCTGCCCTCAAGCACGGGCGAAGCCCCTGAATTCGTCTCAGGGGCGTATGCGCGCGGTCACGCCCCCAGCTCGCCGGTCGTGACGCTCACCGCCGGCTAACGCCCGAAGCGCGGCGGAGAACTTTCAAAAAAAGGCCGAAACGGTTAGCTCCCGAATCGGCATTTAGTTCTGGGAGTCACCAACCCGGCATGTTTTCCGCCATCGCCACCGACCACATTCAGCGCCCGCGCAACCAAGGGCCGCTCGGCGGTGAAGCGCTCGTCGGCAAGTTCGGCAATCGCGGCGACGGGCCCTACATGACGCTGTGGCTGGTCATCGAAGGAAACAAGATCGCCAACGCCGCCTACCAGACCTACGGCTGCCCGGCCGCCGTGGCTTGCGCGAGCATGACGTGCGAAATCGTGCGCGGCCGAACGGTCGCCCAGGCGGAGAGCCTTGAGGCTGAAGACTTGATCGTCGTTCTCGGCGGCCTTCCCGAAGGGAAGGAGGAGTGCGCGCGCATGGCGGTTGCGGCGCTCAAGAATGCCCTGGACGGGCAAGGAGAAGCTTAACGATGCCAGGCAACTGTCGCTGGATATTCATTCCCAGCCCGACCCCCAGCAAGTACTGCGAAGACGATGGCTGCGTCTTGGTCTACGGCAAATACGAGTTCGTATGCGGCATCGCGATCCCGCTGGTGGCCGGCGTTCCCCCGGCGTTGGGCAGCGCGTGCGGCAGCGGCCAAATGGGCAGCAACGTGCCAAGCCCGACCGGCGGCGACACCTGCGGCCCTTCGGGCGGAGGCGGTGTGCCGGGGACCATGAGCGCTAGCAGCTACACCCCCTCGACCAAAGACATTTCCGGCGCCA
>DATGIR010000016.1:0-3332 GCA_035295605.1 Fimbriimonadaceae bacterium
ATTGCTCGACGATGGTGTCCCGGTACAGCTCCCAGGTGAGCTCCTCGGCCTTGCCGTCGACTTTTTCGAGGGCCTGGTAAATGGGCACGGTACCGATCGGAACCGGCGAATTGCGGATGATCCATTCGCGCGTTGTGTGAATGTCGCGCCCGGTAGAGAGGTCCATCACCGTGTCGGCGCCCCAACGCGTCGCCCACGTGAGCTTCTCGACCTCGTCTTCGACCGACGACGAGACCGCGGAGTTCCCGATGTTGGCGTTGACCTTCACCAGGAACTGCCGCCCGATGATCATCGGCTCCGATTCGGGATGATTGACGTTGGCGGGGATGATCGCCCGACCGGCGGCCACTTCGGCCCGCACAATCTCCGCGTCGATGCCTTCGCGGGCCGCGATGAACGCCATCTCGGTGGTGATCTCACCGCGGCGCGCGTAGTGCAATTGCGTCACGGTGCGACCCGCTCTGGCCCGCAGCGGCGGACGCCTCTCACCCGCGAAAACGCTGGTAGAAGGCCCAGAACGCACCGCGGCGCGCCCGTCATCCCGCGGGTCGGCGGCCCGCCCGTGGTACTCGTCGACATCCTCACGGGCGAGGATCCAGGGGCGACGCAGCGGCGGTAACCCCACGCGCGGATCGGAACCGGGTCCACTGGTGTCATAGATGCGAATCGGGGGGTTATCACCCGCCAAATGCACCTCGGTGAACGGCACGCGAATGTCCTGGCCCGCTCCAGGCACCGTCGCGTAGCCCTTTTGCCTCATGTCATCGGTCATGGCCATTGTGCACTCCCTTCGCCGGCATTACCCGGATCAGGTCAACGGTCGGCGCTCTTTGCGCCCTCTCAGCCCATGTCGAGCTCCCGTGCACATCAGTCTTTCACACCTCATCGAACGTGACGCGCGGGCGGCTGTCGCGCACTTCGAGTGTCGCCGGAAGACCGAGCAGATCGATCGCGGAACGCGCTGAAGACGACGCGCGCAGGCGCACGACCTCACCCTTCGCTGGTCCTTGGGTGATCACCAATTCGAGAAAGACACCATCGCGATCGGTGTCTTCGGTAGCGTCTACGACCAAAACTGAGTAAAAACCGTCAGCAAGGGGTTGCACGCAAAAAGCCTTGCAAATAAAGGGTTTTTCGTCCAGCGCAAATGAGAAACCCTTGTGCTCCAAGGGGGAATGCTTGACCTGAGCGCGTAAAACCTCTTTGATTGCATGGAACTTCCCCAAACGCCAGGAGGTGTAGGTGAACAAATCCGAACTCGTTGATGAAGTAGCCGCAGTGGCGAGCCTCGACAAACGAAGTGCCTAGGCAGCCGTGACGGCCATGATCGACGCGGTGATTGCCGAGACGAAGGGGGGCAATAAGGTCACGCTCTTCGGCTTCGGCACGTTCACACCCACGGCACGTGCCGCTCGCACCGGTCGCAACCCGCAAACGGGTGCTCCGGTGAAGATCGCTGCATCGAAAGGCGTGAGGTTCGCACCGGCCTCCGCCTTCAAGCAGGTTCTTAACCCAAAGGGCAGTGCTGCCAAGAAGGCAGCTACTGCCAAGAAGGCGGCACCAGCCAAGAAAGCATCAGGAAAAAAGGCCGCACCGGCCAAGAAGTCAGCCAAGTCCGCAAAGAAGAGGTAAGGAGACTCAGTCGATGCCCCCTGCTAAGAAGGCGGCCCCTGCGGCCCGAAAAACAACTGCCAAGAAGACCGTTCGGAAGGCCACAGCGGCCCGGAAGACCACCGCGCGTAAGGCGACGGCGGCCAAGAAGACCACTGTGCGCAAGGTAGCGGCGCGGAAGACCACTGCGCGGAAGACCACCGCACGGAAGACCACGGCCAAGAAGGCTCCGGCGAAGCGGGCGACCGCGAAGCGGGCTCCGGCCAAGAAGGCAGCGAAGAAGACCACCGCCAAGCGGGCTCCGGCTCGTAAGACTGCGGCGAAGAAGGCTCCGGCGAAGCGGGCGACCGCTCGCAAGACCACTGCACGGAAGACCACCGCGAAGCGCGCTCCGGCTCGCAAGGCGGTCAAGAAGTAACTGCTGCACCTCATGGCGCGAGCGGGGGCCCTTTGGGCCCCCGCTTCGCGCGAGAGGGGTTTTAGAGGTCGCGCATGATCTTGAAGCCCTCGCCGACGGCGATGCCGGCGCGTGCGCCATGTTCGGCCAAGCGGTTCATGATGCGGGTGCGGAAGGCGTCCACTTCGCCGGCTGCATCAGGGTCTTCGATGCGCATCGTCGAGCGGAACTGGCTGCGGTGGGCGAGCAGCGCTTCGATCTTTGCCGCGACGGTCTGCTCGGATGCCGCTTCGACATGGTCGGGTTCCTCGGCCTCCCAGAGAAGCAGAACCTGGGGCCGGTGGGGTGGTTCGCCCTGCTCGGGGAAGAAGTGGGGGTCGCGGGCGGCGACGATGCCGTCCGTCGCGAGGAAGCCCGCGTGGCGATGGTCGGGATGGAGCCGGTAGCGGCGCCAGGGGTCGTGCCCGAGTACGACGTCGGGTCGCAGCTTGCGGATCCAGTACGCCACCTCCCAACGCTGGCGCAGACCGCTTTCGAGTTCGCCGTCGGGCCAGCCGAGAAAGACGACGTTCCCCTCGCCGCCGAGGGCGCGCGATGCGGCGCGTTGCTCATCCTGACGGAGCGCGACGAGTCGTGCGGTGTCCTCGTGAGGATCCCACGAGCCTTTCGACCCGTCGGTGCAGACCAGGTGAGCGATGCGGCAGCCGGCGGCCGCCCACTTGGCGAGCGTGGCACCCGCGCCAAACTCGATGTCGTCAGGATGCGCGCCGATGGCGAGGGCGCGGCCCGGGACGGGGAGGTCGCTGCCGATGCTCATGGCTGCGTCAGCGCGAGGCCGTCGAGATCGGCCGGGACGTCGACGTCCCAGCCAAGCGTCGGCTCGCGGAGGACGCGCGGGGCGAAGCCGAGACGTGTTGCTTCGGCCACGTGGCGGCCGAAGGACCCCGGCCCGTAGGCGAACTCGAAGCCACAGGTCGAGGGAAGGCAGATGACGTTCGTGCCGTCATCGTGACGGTCGGGTATGAGGGTGATGCCGTCCAGTTCGGCCAGCCACACGAACGACCGGGCGAACGGGAGATCCGCGTGGGCGATGATCACCTGGGCGAACCCGGCCGCGGCCAGCTGCTCAACGCCTACCGTCACCGCGCCGTTGAGGCCGCGACCCGGTTCGGAGATCACCGCGGCCCCACGTTCCTCGGCCCAGCGCGCCACGTCCTCGTCGTCGCAGACGACGGCGACCGGAAGGGGCTGGGCTGCGGCCAGCACCCGTTCGGCCATCTGGCGCGAGAGCGCGGCGCGGCCGGCCTCGTCGAGGGCCGGGGCC
>DATGIR010000017.1:0-4276 GCA_035295605.1 Fimbriimonadaceae bacterium
ACGTTGGCGGACGTCCTCCCTTACGGACGCGTTCCTCGCGAGGCCGACTACGATCGGTGGACGTATCTCTTTGCCTGGTCTCGGGGAAGGCTGGCCGAGTTCTATACGTATGAGGGGTCGGGTTCCTCGCTTTACGGCGAAGTGTACGCGCAGGCAGGCAGGCGTTGGCGCTTGGTTCAATCACTGGACGAACACGGCGAACTCTCCATGCAGGGTTACAACATTACCGACCGCATCAGGTCGCGCAACCCCGCCGTCGTAGAGTTCAACTTCACCGACCACGAATGGCTCGAGAAGTACTTTCACGGCAGCCACTTCGCGCCCGGCCTGAAGTATCGCGAACGCTGGCTGTTTGCCAACGGCCGGTTGCGGCGGACAGTGTTCTACCGCGTGCCAAATGCGATGGCAACGCTGTACGACTTGAAGGTCGACGCCCGCCACGCCCGTCGCTCGGACTTCGACAACCGTGTGCCCAAAGCATTCCGGCAGCAACTTTGGGCCCTTCTTTCAAAGTCGCCGGAAAACCGGATAGGGCATGACCCGACCCACGACGACCACATTGACCCCGACGATAGCCGCGACCTCTTGGTGGACGATTATTGGCGACTTCATTTCGCCAAGACGCGGCGGGGGTGGGCGCCGGCGTCAATGAAGTACCGGAAGAATGGATGGTGGTAGTCAGGTGTCCGTCGGCGTCTCGTCCCAGCGATTTCCCGGCGCGTAGCCACACAGCCAGTTCAGCGCGAAGTGCCGCTCGATCGTAATCGACGTCACGATCGACCACTCCTCCGGCGTTAGCGCCCGGTAGGGTTTGCCGAAGGCCGGAAAGTCGCCGTCGATCACGCGCGGAATGTCCCCGTTGTCGCGCGCCATCTCCGCCGTCTGCCGAATCAGGTCCGGATAGCCGCGAATGCCCATCTTGTCGAGGTCGCGATTCCCCTGGAACGGATATCCTTCCACCTGGAGCTGCCGGGTGCGGCTACGCCAGTGCCACAGCTCGGCAACGTTCCGCTCGCGCTCCAGGGGCGTGGCCGGCCGAAGTTGGAGCCGCACCGGATCGCGTGAGAGCAGGTCCGCGGGAATCAGCTTCAGGACGTCCGGGCTCGCCTCCACGTCGTAGGCGTTGATCGCGTCGGTAATGCCGAGAGCCCAGAGCAGCACGTCCAGCGCTTGGGCCCGCCATATCCCGTTAATCTGATCCTGCGGGTCCATGTCGAAACCCTGACCGGCAAACTCCTGCTCCCAGGGGGTCAAGCAGCGCCAAAGCGGCCCAGCACGCACCGGGCCCCAGAACTTATCGGCCGCCGCCATGAACGCGGACTTGATGTCGGCGACCTCCGACTCCGATCGACCATGGAGAAGGCCGGCCCGAGCGTCCTCCGGCGGCGCCGCCATCGCGTGAGTGACGACGTATCCGAGGATGGCGAGGCGGACCGCAACGTCGCGGGCGGTCGGGCGGTCACCGAAGTCGTACTCCACCGCTCTACCGAACCCCCAACGCCCGCTCGACCGCCGCCTGCCGAGCCTCGTAGTCGGCGGGCCGCGCCGGGAAACGGTGGGTCGTCACCAGCCCGCGCGCCGCGGCTGAATCCATCCAGACCGCGTAATCGCGGATCAGGCGAAACACGGCGGATTCGCCCGAGAGGCCGCGGTTCGCCGCGTACGGCATTTGGGCGAACGCCTCGATCATCATCCTCGACCACTCCGAACCGCGATGTGCCATCGCGGCCCGGCAAAGGCCGTCCGTGTCGGCCTCCTCGAAGTAGATCAGCATGGTCGGGATGCCGGCAACCCCCGCCGCCCATTCGGTCATGAAGGCGTCCAGCAGCGCCGGCGAAGCGTCCATTTGAAGCAGCACCCGGGCCGCGCTTTGGAACGGATAGCTCTCCAGAACTGCCGTCTTGGATCCGAGCCCGGCCAGGAACGTGCGCCAGTTGCCGAGGCTCTTGGCATAGAACTCTTCCGGCCCCATCCTTAAATGGATGTCTTCCCATGCGGCGCTATCGGGCTGGGGCGGGACCACGTGCAACGGATGATCGGCATCCGTCTCGCCGTAACCGGTCGCCTCGACGCCGAGCGAGTGCAGGCGCTCGACCAGCCGCAGCCCGGTGGTCGACTTCCCGGAGCCGGGCAGGCCGTCGATCAGGATCAGGTTGGGGAGATTCGGTGGCGCCATTCGGTACGGCAGACAGGATACTGATATCCGCCCTCGCGGCTGGGGACAGCCGCGCTCCCATCTGGTACACAGGAGGCATGCTGGCCGCCGTCATCCTCTCCCTGGCGCTCCTCCCGCCCACCGACCCGCTCGGAGGAAACCGAAAGCTCGTTTGGCACGATGAGTTCGACGGCAAGGGGGCGGTGAACTCCAAGAACTGGAGCTTTGAACACGGCTACGTGCGCAACCACGAGGAGCAGGAATACGTGGAGAACGTGGTCAATGCCCATGAGGCAGGCGGAAGCGTGGAGATCACGGCGGAACGCGCCTCCGGCAAGACGCATTCAGCTGCGCTCGAGTCGAGGCAGTCCTGGACCTATGGATACTTCGAGATCCGGGCCCAGATCCCGACGGGGCGGGGCACCTGGCCGGCCATTTGGTTCCTGGGACAGGGAATCCGAAAGCAGGGCGCAGAGTTCATCGGGTGGCCCAAGTGCGGCGAGATCGACCTCATGGAAAACGTCGGCTTCAACCCAAACGACCTGCACTTTACGGTTCATACGGCCAAAGTCGAGAGCCAGGGGCACGCGGCGCAAGGAACGCACATCACAATCGACAAGCCGTGGGAGAGGTTCCACACGTATGGCCTCTATTGGACGAAGGATCACCTGAACTTCTACTTCGATAACAAGCGGGTATTCAGCTATCTCAACAACGGCCGGAACCCTTGGCCGTTCGATGCCCCTGAGTTCATCCTATTGAATCTGGCCATCGGGGGCGAATGGGGCGGGCAGAAGGGCGTCGATCCGGCGATCTTCCCTTCCGTGTTCAAGGTCGACTACGTGCGCGTCTACCAATAGCCGCCGAATCGTCGAAACGTTTCGATATACTATCGGCATGCTGTTGCCATGCCTGCTCGGCGTTGCCCTGGGCCTCCAATCCAACCCCTTGATCGGTAGCCGAAAGCTTGTTTGGTCGGATGAGTTCGACGGCAAGGGCGGCATCGACGCCGCGAAGTGGAACTACGACCTCGGCCCCGTCTACAACAACGAGAAGGAGAAGTACTCCGACGACCTCCACAACGTCCACCGGGCCGGCGGCTATCTGGTGATCACCGCGGACGACAAGACGGGTCGGATACTTTCCGGCCGCCTCACCTCCAAGCCGGCGTGGTTGTACGGCTACTACGAGGTTCGGGCAAAGTTTCCAACTGGGCGCGGCACCTGGCCCGCGATCTGGTTCTTGGGCGATTCCCTGCGCCACGAGGGCAGCCCGGGCTGGCCCAGGTGCGGCGAAATCGACCTCATGGAGAACGTCGGCTTCAACACCGACGACATCCACTTCTCCGTCCACACGGGTGACGCCAAGGGACGCGGAGAGGCGAGCAAGACCACGCACATCACGGTCCCCTCGGCGGCCAGCGAATTCCACACTTACGGCTTGGTTTGGGAGCCGGACCACATGGACTTCTATTGCGACGGCAAGAAGACGCTCACCTACACCAAGGATCCCGCCAACCCGAACTCATGGCCCTTCGATAAGCCGGAGTACATGATCCTGAACCTGGCGATCGGCGGCGACTGGGGCGGCGCCAAGGGCATCGACCCGGCCATCTTCCCGTCGAAGTTCTACGTCGACTACGTTCGGGTTTACCAGTAGCGTCGGTGTGGTGCCCACCGGCTGAAGCCGGTGCCACACGGATTAGTGGCTACTTCGCCGCGTTCGCGGCTTTGGCGGCGCGGCTCTTGCGGCGAGCTGCCTGGTTCTTGTGAATGATCCCGCGTTGTACGGCCTTATCGAGCGCCTTCGTGGCATCGGCGAGCGCCGACTTGGCGGTCGTGGCATCGCCGGCGGTCTTGACCTTCTTGATGAAGGTCTTCAGCGACGTGCGCACCGACTGATTGACGACGCGCTTCTTCGCGCTTCGGCGAAGGTCCTTTTTGCTCGATCTTATATTGGCCATATGGGAAAGCGAGGGTTAGTTATACCTGAGGGCTATTTTCGGACGAACTTCTTCTTGCTCTTGTCGAAGCCCTGATCGACCTTCTTGGGGTCGAAGTGCCAAACCGGCGAACCGGAGCGCTGGTAGAAGCAGTGGTAGCTGGAAAGGAGCGAGGCGAT
>DATGIR010000018.1:0-17745 GCA_035295605.1 Fimbriimonadaceae bacterium
AAGATGCTCGGCCACAAAGCGCTCGACGACCGCCTCCCGCGCAAGGTCGTCATCGGTGACTGCACGAAACTCTGATTCCTCGCCGCGCCCGCCAGGCTTCGGACGCGACCATTGAATTGCGTACAGTCGCTCTTGAAACACGTCCTCAGGTCGCGGTTTAAAGTCCTCCTTCTCCCAACGGCGAAGCGCGCTCCCTTGTGAACCATCGGGCATTCGATAGTCACCTCTTAAAGAGCTCACTCGCGTGCGGTGCTCGCGGCCATCGAGGATATGGATAAGATACGGGTCCTGGCCACGCCCGCCACTCCGCACCGTGCCATTCGCGGCGTCCGCGAGTTCGTGATCGGATACTCCAATGCGTACCCGAATCTCGTAACGTTGCGTCTGCCTGTTCGGAACTAGTTCTGCGATGACCGATCGACTCTTGCTGAGAACCAGAGTGGACAGGAGCGGCACGCGCCAACCAGTCTCGGGGCACGTGACCTCCAGACAGTACAGGAGCGCCTTAATGCGCCATCCATTCCCATCTGTCTCGATCGCGAGCGCGTCAGTGTCACTCTGTATGCGTTCGAAGAGCGCCTGTTGTTCGGCGACTAGTTGTTGCCGAGCGTCCGGAGAACCGCCAACGATGTGAAAGGCTCCCCACGTAAGCATGCACGCGATGGGGTTGAGGTCCGAGGCAAAGACATCGCAACCGAGTCGAGCCGCTTCAAAAGGAATTTGCCCCGACCCACAGAATGTGTCAGCAACGCGCGGACGGTGCCCGAATCGCATTATCCCAAGCTGTTCGACGAGCTCCGGAAAAGAAGTCGCGTCCGTTCCAAGATGTGAATTGACCAGCGGCCACGCATGTACATGGAGTGTCTCGCCGAGTTCTTCTGGCCGCTTTGCCTGGTCAACGAGCTGCTTGTACGCGCTCGCCGGCAATGGTTCGTCCGGCCCGAGTCCTAGCCGCTTGCGCATGGACAAATCGTCCATTCCCATCAACAGCTCGAAGACTTCTAGGTCCTTCGCCAAGTCGCCCGTAGCAGGCAACAGACATCCCAGAACACACGCCCTGTTGAGTATCAGAGGCTTGCGGCCCTTCCAGTAGCTGCCAAGCGCGATGAGCGTCTTGCTCTGCACCGCCATCTGCTCTTTGTATGCCTCGATCGAGAGGAGCTGGACGGGAAGTACCTTTTCGATCAGCGCGGGCACGTCCTTTAGCGAGTGCGGTACGACCTTCGTCACTTAAGACCTCTGAGGAGGGGAAGCTCGACCTGTTCGTCTTTGGGGCGCGCCCGACGCCGACGATCCTCAGTTGTAGTTCGAGCGCCGTCTGACAGCGCGCTGCGGAGCGCCTTTCGCCAGCCACGATCGCCGTCCTCAGGAAGACCTGCCTCCGCAACAGTCATCGAGAAGAGCCACCAGCGCTCTTCGGGGCGGAGCGCACCCCACCGCGTACAGATGACCGGGAGTTGATCGGCAGTCGCACCCTCAGCGGCCCATGCGAGAACGCAGAGTTCCTTTCCCAAGAGGCGCTCGACGAGCGTGCGGCCGGTTTTCCACCTGCCAGTGCTTTGCTTGTTGGCTTTTAGCCTCTCGTTAAAGTCGCGTCGTGCCGCATCTGAGATAACGGTCCACGCCTGCCGCTCGATGACGGCGCGAGGTTCTTCGTACGGCAGTCCGTGTTCGCCCCCGCGGTAACCGAAGTCTTCGACGAGTCGTGCTGGCTCAGTGCGGTTGGCCGGGACCTCAACGCGGAACACGTGCGAGCCAAATGTCTCGGGAGCGCCGAAATCGACGCTCCCGCTTCGCGCAGGAGGCCGTTCGCTCACTGGTGTACGTCTCCTGCGGTGAGTTCGATTCCGAGCGACTCCGCGAACTGTCGGAGGTCATGTCCCGACGCGAACTGGGCCTTCTTGAATGTCATCGTCACCACGGCATCAGGCGGGAACTTCGTGAGAGCTGCATTAAGAAGGCTCTCAACGTAGCCGCTGTCAACCTGAAGCTCGCCCACCGTTATGGTCACGCTCCTGGCGCCCTCGCCGATGGTCAGCGTGACGCCTTCGAAGTCTATCTTCTTCTCGCGAGCTGCCTGAAGGCCGGAGAAGGCCTTTTGCCGGGAGTCGAGCTTCTTCTGCTTTGCGCCCGCTAGGCGAGCGGGCTTCGTGTCCTCGATCAGCACGCCCTTCTTGCCGCGCGCCGGGAATTGGAAGTCCGTTTTCGTCTCGAGTCCCTCGGCTTCTGCGTACACCCAAAGGCGAGCGGCTTCGTCCGGGATCGTGACCGGAGCGCTGTACTGCTCGCCGTTTCGCGGCTCGCTTCCATCGAGTGTAAAGCGAATGGATCCCTTCGGAGCGACAAGGAGTCGAACCTTCCGCACGCCGCGCTCATCGAAGAGCTCGCTGCGCACGGTCAGTGTGTTTGACCACACGACAGGATCGCCAACCTCGAACTGGCCGGACGGGTCGACGACGAGGAACGAGACGCGAAGCGCCTTCGTCGTCAGATGCGTATCCGACAGCTCCGGGCTCGTGGTTGTCGCCGTGCCATCCACAGCGTAGTGGATGCGCGGTGCCGGACCCGCATTCTGAGGGTTAATGCGCAGGCGAACTTCGCCCGTGTCGTCGGGCTCGGTTTCCGGCACGACCTGCGCCGAGGTCTTCTTCTTCTTGGGCGCCTTGGTGACATAGCCGTTGCCCAGGTCTTCCCACTTGCCGCGGTTGCACGCGATCTGCTTGAGGTGTTCGAGGCCTTTCGGAGGGAGCCAGGGAAAGCCTGCCTGCTCGTCGGCCCGATCCACGACGTCTGACCAACGCGCTTCGGTCTGGCTCATCGCCCAAAGCAACGTCTCGGCCTTGTCGCGGAGACCGTCGTAGTCCTTCTCGACGTCGAGGAAGAGCTTCTTAGGATCGCTCGTCAACGTTTTCTCGAGCTGGTCCTCGCCGTTGAATGGCTTGGACGTATCGCGAGTGAGGTCAAGCGACTTCGACACCAGCTGCGCCGGCTTGCCGGCGCGCTGGATAGGGAAGAGCACCTTGTCAAAGACCGTGAGGATCGTCGAATTGAAGTCCTGCTCGTACTGCTGCTGCTTTCGTTCCAGTTCTTCGCGCTGCGGGTGCCCTTTCGGAATGCGGGCATCGGCCTTCTGAGCGGCGAAGACATGGCGAGCTGCTTTCTCGACGCTGGCCATCTGGGTCTTGTCGCCTGTGAGGACGCAGAGGTTATTCTTTTGCCCGAGCGCGTCGAAGAAGCGCTGCACTGCCTCAGGCGGCATTTTAGCGTCGGGGCTTACGACCAGGAGCAGCCGCTTCTTGCGGACGCTGTCGGCGATGTTCTCGAGCCGAGGGAGCGGTAGGACGTCGTCGTAGGCGGTTTTCCTAGACGGCCGAAACATTTCGCCGAGGCGGTGCCGGATGAGCTCGTCGACCCTGTTCTCCGGCGCGTCGTTCGCGAGCGACTGGAGAAGCTTGGTGAGGTTCTCCTGCCGATCGAAGTAGTACCGGCCCTCCGGCGTGTGGTGGAGGTACCATGTGCTCAACACGAGCTGCTCGAACGCCTCGAGGAATTCGGAGGGCTTTCGGTTCGGCATGGCTAGCGTCTCGACGAGTTCCTCGCGCGTGAGCCCCTTCACCGCGTTCACCGCGGTCGAGAGGCTTGCGGTCAGGAGGAGCGAGCCAACTTGCTCTGCGGCGTCGGAGCTCCGCGTCAAGTCGATGACCTGTGCGTGTGCCGACTGGTTGCCATCCCATAGGTCCTTCGCGATCACGTCGCGCATCTCCGAGATGTCGGCGAGCTTCTCGCGCACATCCGTGAGCGAAAGATCGAAGTGCTGTGGGCCGATCAAAAAAACGTCATTGGTCTTCCTCGACCAGACGGACTTCAGCAGTCTCGACACGAGTTCCATCAGGCCACGCGTCTGCCTGAAGCGCTCGTTCTCTTTGAAGAGCGCGACGAGGTTCTTGAGGCGCGGGTGGAATGGGTACGTCTGGGCAACCTCGTCTGAGATGGCCTCAGCACCCCGGCTTGCCACCTTCGCCTTGGTCGCCTCCGCGAGTTCCTGACCGAACTGTGCCGCGACACTGTCGATCACCGATTGGTCAGGGAGCGACACGAAGAGCCGCTTACGCAGAATTTCGTAGATCTCGTTGCCCGCGAGGTCGACGGGCGTGATGGTGCGCTCCTGCCGACCGAGCTCTTGCCGAGCGTCTCCTAGTGCACGGTTGATGAGGTTTGCCCCCGACTCGTACGAAGCCGCGAGGTCCGACACGACAATGCAGACGTTGGACTTCTTTCCCGCCGCCGTGAGCATGTTCGCGAACGCTCGTGTCGCGATGTCGGCGACCGTTCCGTTTCCGACCTTCTGCGTGTCGAGGTAGTGGAAGTACGGCGGCATCTCGTCGAGCAGGATCAGGATGGGGTGTGCGCCGCTAAAAAGCTGGAGCCACGCCTTCTCGTCAGGTGCCTTCGGACCGCTCTCCCAGTAGCTCCGGAAAAGCTCCGACTGACCTAGCTGCGTGGCGATTTCGCCCCAGAGGAAGTGCGCTGGGCTGTTGCGGCCGTTGAAGGCGGCGACCTTTGCCGTGTCGAACCCGCTCGCGTTAGGGACGGTGCCGCATATCGAAGCTCGAAGCGATGCGTGCTTGGCAAGTAGACCGAATCCGACGAGCAAGTGCGTCTTGCCGCCACCCATCGCCTGCTTCAGATGGAACACCGCCTGGTTCGACTTTCCCGCAAGCCGCGCGATGCCCTCGCGAAGGAGCTGGTCCATGCCCTGCGTGATGTGTGTCTTTGCGAAGAACTCGCTGCCATCACCTTCCGCGTGGATGAGGTCGTCGAGTTGCTCGATCTGATCGCTGACTCGGATCTCCAGGGCGTTTGGCTGGAGCGTGCAGGCGTCACGTACGGTCTTTAGCATCGGCAAGCTCCTCGAACGTTCGGTAATCCAGGCATCTCCCGGGGCCGACAAGCGCCCTTGACGTGACAAGTGCGCTCCCTCGGTGTGGAGAACCGGCGGAGCGCACGGCACGAGGGGAGCCAGGTCAAAGCGTCTGGAGATCGTGGGCTGAAGGGGACACGATCCCGACAGTGTATCTGCAAAATCTCCTTCGAGATATCCACTGCTTACGCTCGCCTTCGGGAGACCGGGGTACGGCCGCCCGGCTCCGTCGCCAAGCCAGCGCCTCGCTGCTGGGGGCACCTATCTTGGGAGCTGCCACCCGGAGGGCGATGTCTCCGAATCACGCCCGAGAGCTCACCATCCACCCTCTCGCGGAGCGAGAGGGGCTCGAGGACCTCCGCGTTCTCGCCGAACCCCAACACCCAACTGACAACCTCTACCGTCCCTCGCACGTCCATCGTCATCTCTACAGCCCCACCAGCCTCCCGGCGGAACTGCTGGCTCGGATGCCACTGCCGGCGCTGGACGTAGCGGGCGACCTTCGAATTAAACCGGATTCGGACGCGGGTGGGCTCGCCCCGGATCAGGCCGAAGGCGCCCTCGGTGAGTTGCTCGGGTCGATACTCGACGGGGTAGTCGAATCGGTCGCCCCTGAGCCATTCGACCTCGCGGAACCCGTCGAGAGCGAAAGTCCGTACCTCGCCGGCGTGGCCCTCGCTTCGCCCCGCGAGGTACAGGCCCTTCTTGTAGACGAGCAGCGTGTACGGCTCGATCACAAAAGTCTTCTGCCCTCCCGACACACCCTCGTGGGTGACGCGCAACCGTTCTTCGCGGAGTAGCGCGGTCATGATGTCGTTCACGTCCTCGAGCCGCCCCTCGTACAGGTGGCGCGCCTCGTTCACGTCGAAGACCTTGCGGTCGAGGTTTCGGACGGCGGCAAAATCTTTCCGGCGCAGGGTGGCTTCGAGCTTCTGGAAGACCTCGTCCAGGTCCTCCTTGAACCCCGTGCCCGCGAGGAAATCGAACACGCGGCGCGACAGGAACAGGGCGACCATCTGGCTGGTCGTCAGGGTGATCGATTGGCGCCGCGCACTGGGCATGATCCGCCAGACCTTTCGCTTGCCGACGACCTCGTCGTACAACGGCTCGCCCGCCTTCCTGAGAGCGTCGACATAACGGATCGCGGTCCGCAGGCTGACGTCGAAGCGCTCGGCGATGTCGTGGACGGATAGGCCCTCGGTTGAGTCCAGAGCGGCGCGCACCTCCAGTAGGCGGGCGGCCGGAGCGTACGAGGCGGCCTCGGATTTCCTGGGCATCGTCAAGTTTTAGCGCATGAATGCCCGCTTTTGTCATGGGTGGGGGCTAGCGTCGGTCCGAAAGGCGGGATGCGATGCGAGTGGAAACTTTGGAGGCTTACAACGTCTCGACGGACCTGCTGGAGATCTGGCGGACGACGGTGGGACCGACGTTGCTGCCTGTTCAGGCGCTGGCGGTCAAGGAGTACGGGCTGTTCACCGGGGGGAACCTGATCGTCTTCTCGCCGACGTCCTCGGGGAAGACGTTCATCGGCGAGATGGCGGCCGTGAAAGCCGCTCGCGAGAACATGAAGGTCTTCTACCTGGTGCCGCAGAAGGCGCTCGCCGAGGAGAAGTATCGAGAGTTCTCGCGGCGGTATTCGAAAGCGGGCATCGATGTGGCGATCTCGTCGCGCGACCGGCGCGAGTTCGACCGGCAGATCCTGGGGCGCCAGTTCCAGATCGCGATTGTCGTCTACGAGAAGCTGCAGACGCTGCTGGTGGCGCAGCCGAACCTGATCCAGGGCATCGGGCTGGTCGTCGTCGACGAACTGCAGATGCTGACCGACGACGAGCGAGGGCCCGGTCTCGAGCTCCTGCTCACCAAGCTGAAGATGGCGGGCAGCCACCCGCGGCTGATTGGGCTCTCGGCGGTCCTCGGCAAGGCGGCGCTGCTGGCCGAGTGGCTGGAGGCGAAGCTGCTGATCGACACGCGACGCCCGGTGGAGCTGCGTAAAGGCGTGCTGTGCCAGGGGGTGTTCCGCTACCGAGAGCACAACAGCGAGCGCGAGGGGACGGAGGAGATCCTGGTCCCGCCGACCAAGGACCGTAGCGAGCTGTTGGTGGCGGCGGCCGACACGCTCACGCGGCGGGGTGAGCAGGTGCTGGTGTTCGTTCCCGATCGGGCGACGGCGACCACTATGGCCCAACGGATGGCGGGTCGCGCCCGCCTACCCGCCGCGGAGACGGCGCGCGCTCGCCTGAGGGAGGGGGACGAGACGCTGGCCCGTGGGGAGCTGCTGGCCAGCCTCGAGAGTGGCGTGGCGTTCCACCACGCGGACCTGACGCTCGAGGAGCGCGAGATCGTCGAGGAGGGGTTTCGATCGGGCGAGGTCCGCGCCATCGTGGCGACGACGACCCTGGCGATCGGGATGAATCTGCCCGCCAAGAATGTCCTGCTGGACGGGCGCCGTTGGAAGATGCTCCGGCAGTATGGACGGTGGTCGCTCGAGGACCTGGAGAAGTCGGAGTACGAGAACATGAGCGGGCGGGCAGGGCGACTGTCTTTGACCAAGGACTTCGGCCGGTCGATCTTGGTCACCGCGTCGCCGTTCGAGGCGGACGCTTGGCTCCGTTGCTACATCGGCCGCGAGTTCGAGGCGATCGCTCCCACGCTCAAGGATGCCCCGCTGGAGGACCACGTTCTGGACGTGGTCGCTTCGGGCCTGGGCCGGTCGCGCAAGCAGATCGCGGAGCTGCTGCTCGCCAGCTTCACGGGGAAGGTCCACTGGAAGGACGCAATGGGGCGAGAGCGGTTCTTGGAAGCCATCGACGAGGCCCTGACGCTTTGTCGGAACGGCGGTTTGGTCCGCGACGTCGAAGACGGCCGGCTGGCGTTGACCCACCTCGGCCGCGCCTGCGCGGCGAAGGGGCTGGGCGTTCGTACGTCCGCCAAGATGGCGGTCTGGGCGGCGGAGTCGCGGGATGCGGCCGTGGCCGACCTCGAGATCGTGAGCTTGCTCGGCACCACCGTCGCGGGCGCTGGGGTCTACGTCGCCCTGACGCGCCAGGAAGAGCGGCGCACCAGCTACCGAGCGGAGATCCTGGCTCGGGCTCGGGCGCTGGGAGTGGAGGGACGGCCTGTCTTCCGCGGGTTCGCGGAAGATCGCTGGGCCGCCGAGTACGAGGAATCGAAGGGCCACAAGAAGACCGCGATCCTCCTCGACTGGATCGCCGAGGCGCCGACCAAAGAGATCGAACAGCGGTACGAGGTCTGGGCCGGCGCCATCGCGCGCATCGGCGAGGAGTACGGCTGGCTGGCGGAGGCTCTCGCGGACATCTGCCGGGCGTCGAACTGGCCCGCCGACGAGTCGGAACGGATCCGGACGCTGGCCGGGCGGCTGGCGTACGGCGTGGAAGCCGATGCCCTGCCGCTGATGCGCGTGCGCGTACCTCGGTTGGGGCGGGTCACCGCGGGGCGACTGCGCTCGGCTGGGCTGATCGACATCGACCGTGCGCGCGCAGCGACGCCCGACACTCTCCGTAAGGTGGTCGGTCGCAAGGCCACGTTCGACGTCCTCTGGGCGCGACTACATGACGATGGGCGGGTGACCGGATCCGGCTCGTCTGTTACTGAGCCCGCCGAACCGGAGCTCACAGCGCCGGGCGCGGCCGGGACCGTGTCCCCCGCTGCCTCTTCCGAGCCGCCGGGCGCAGTCGGGCAGTCCCCCGAGCTCCTCGTCGACGTGGTCGCCGGGCGGGTCGTCTTTCACGGCATCGAGATCCCGACGTCTCCCCCGAACCACATCCAGCGGCAACCGCTGCTCTACTTGGCGGCACTCGCCCGGCAAGCCCGAACCGCCATGACCGACGTAGACCTTGCCGCCGCCGTGGCGGAGATCGGCGGCCGGCGCAGGCGCCCAGTCGCCCCCGATTTGAAGGACCTCCGATACAAGATCGTCCGGCCTTTCCGGCTACGGCTGCGGGACACCCCGATGGCCGAAGCGGCCAACGACCTGGTCGAGAGCACGCCAGCGGGACTGCGGCTCAACGTGGCCGGATCCGTAGAGGTTCGTGCCCGCTCGAAGACCGCGTGACCGGCGACCGACGCGCGACTGCCGACGCCCGAAACAACCGCGGCGACAGAGCGGCGACCACTGGCGACCGAGAAGCGACCGCGGGCGACCGCCAGAAGTGACCGCGGCGACCGAGAAGCGACCGGCGCAGCGACCACAGGCGACCGCCGCTCTGGCATTTACCGGGGCGCGATGTCGAACGAGGAATGGGACATCCGGTGCTCGGCCTGCGGGAAGCTGCTAGCCAAGGCACAGGAAGGACTGCTGACGATCCAGCGGGGGGATCTGCGCGCGACTTTCGATGGCAGGTTCCGCGCATCGATCGTCTGCGGGCGCCCCGGGTGCGGCCAGAAGAACGTCGTACTTTTCGTGTCACACGAGCTCCGGTCTCCTGCCTTCGAACGATAGCCGCACGCACACCACAACCCATCCAGAGCGCAAGACGCCTTCCACTCATCGGCCCCATGAGCGCACGACGCCGGCCGCGAAAGGCAGTCGTCCATGCGCTCACGTTGGGAGGCAATTCACTGCGGCTTGCTGCGATCGATCAGTGGTCTCGAAGCCGCGAGGCAATTCGCGAGCTGGCGGGCTCGGACCTCGACGCTGGAGAGCTTCGCCGATCCGATGTCCCTGGTCGGGTACCTGTCGCAGCCTGAGGGAGATCTCGACGAGAAGGACAGGCTCATCTGGCTGCTGATCCACGAGGCTCGCCACGGAAAGGCTCCCGGTCTTGCGCAGTCGATTCTGTTCCTTGGGTTGTGGCGAGCCCTCGACGCGATCTTCGTTCGGCGAAGTGCCCTGTTCCGACACCGCGGCGCGGACCTGGACACCGAGCTGATTGACAGCTTCGTTGAGCAGATCGGCCGACTCGACCCGACGCGCGTGGGGCGCGTCGCCGCGACTCTGGTCCGCAACACAGAGAGGGACGTGGTGGTGTCGCGAACCCACGAGCTGGCACGGGCGGCGCGATCGGTTGTCGTCACGCCCGATGTGGCCTCTGCGCCACCCATCGAGCCCGAGGTGTCACCCTTCGATCCGCATCCTGGCCAGACCGATGAGGCGGCGGTGGCCGCGATTGGGCGCTGGCTGAAACGGGTCACGGGTCCTGATGCGGCCCTTGTCATCGACGTCGTCGTGCGCGGCCGGGACAGGGCTGAGGTTGCCTCTGCTGTCGGGATTTCACGGGCGGCGTTGAACAAGCGGGTCGAACGCGCGCTTGCCCGGGCCAGGCGATTCCTCGAGGTCGATTCCGTGTCGCCGGAGCGGATCTCCCTCGCGTTGGTAACAGCATGACGACGAGAGAGGGCGAGCAGCCCTGCACGCAATCGGAGGACTTCCTCCGCTTGCCTGGTCTCTTCCGGCGCTGGGAGATCGAGCAAGTCATCCAGAACAGCGACGAGTTCCACATCAGCGCTGCGGGCGCGACCGAAGACGGCTCCGACCTGTTTGCCGTCTACTGCCGGGAGCGCCCGCTCGCGCCGCTGATCGAGGGAGGATCCCGATGATCGGCGAGCTGATCTACTCGGTCGAGGTGGGGATCGTTCGCTGCCCCGGGGACCGCGAGGGTGGGGCGAACGCTGGTCCCACCGAGACGCCGACGATCGTCCGGTACTGCGACGTCTGCCGGCGCTGGGGCGCGAAGGAGTCGACCCACACCTGCTGGCAGAACTGGCGACCGCGGTTGTCGGACTTGCTCATCGAGATGACCCGCGACGGGAGGCGGCCGTGAGGATCTACCTCGCCTCCCGTTACGACCGGCGGTTCGAGATGCTCGGAGTCACCGCCGTCTTGATGAAGGCAGGGCACGACGTCACGTCTCGCTGGATCGAAGGGCGGGGCGACGGCCCGGAGGTCGAGGCGGTCGAGGATGTCGAGGACGTCCTTCGCGCCGATTGCATCCTCTGCTTCACGGAGGAGCCGACGGAGCACGTCTCGTGGGCGGCGCGCGGCGGGCGCCACGTGGAGTTCGGTGTGGCGCTGGCGATGGGGAAACGGCTCTGCGTCGTCGGACCGCGCGAGAACATCTTCCATCACCTTCCGCGCGTCGAGCAGTTTCGCAGCCTCGACGACTTCGTCGCCCAGACCGCCCGGGAACCGAGGCGCTCGTGAGCACCGGCCCCGCGCCCGTTCGCGGGCGCGTGCTGCTTTGTGGCTTCTGTGGCGGGGTCGTCGCGTTCGTCGAGCTCTACGCCGACGGACGCAAGAGCAACGCCGAGGCCGAGCGGTTGACCCTGGCGACCGAGCTACACGCCCTCGGCTCGGCACGCTGCAAGAACGGTGCGGTGTTCGACGGGCCAGATGTGGCTGCCTGCCGGTGCGCCGCGCCTCTCCGTCTCGAAAGACCGCGCGGGCTCTTCTGCGCGAAGTGCAACGGGCTCATCGCCCCCTACCTGCGGCCCGACTGGCCGTCACGTGCCGAGGAGGCACCGGGACCATGCCGAAGACGCTCGACGCGTTCCTGATCTGCAAGAAGTGCGCGCGCCCCACGCTGCACCTGTTTCACGAACGGCGCGCACAACCGAAAGGTCCCGGGCCGGCGGCCGTCGGGCCCGTGTTCCTCGACCTCATCTACGTCTGCGACGTCTGCGAGACGGAGCGGGTCTTCGGCAACGAGCCGGTGACGGCCGGGGGCTGGGCGAGCGAGCGCGAGGCTCGAGAGGAGCACGCCGTCCTGGTTCACGGGATGCGCGCCGTCGACTGCCCCGCATGCCGCGGCATAGGCATCGACTGCGCTGAGTGCGGCGACAGCGGCGAGGTGATGCGGTGGGAGAACCCCAACCCGTGCGGGCGCGGCTGCCCGCTCGATCGGCCGGAGGGACGATGATCCCCGCAACCGGGGCCCTCTCCCTTTCAAACCCGGGGCCACCGGGGCCACCGGAGTCGGCGCGCGCCAACCTTGCGCCGATCCTACGGTTCGGCCCGCGGCATCCGGCCCCGATCTCTCGGAGAACCGGGGCCACCGACCGGGGCCGGGGGCCGGCGGCGTGACGGCGCAGGAGATCGTCGGCCGCCTCGAGCGCGTTGCCAAGACCCACGAGGGCTGGACGGCCTGCTGTCCCGCTCACGAGGACGACCGCCCGAGCTTGAGTATCGGGGTGGGCGAGGACGGACGCGTCCTCCTGCGCTGCTTCGCCGGGTGTTCGCTAGAGGCGATCCTGGCGGCGCTGCGCCTGGAGGTTGCGGACCTGTTCCAGCGCGGGGCCGATGGGCCACCGTCCGCCCGCCCGCCCGGCGCACCCGTTCCCGCCCCGCAGATCGCCGGAGCCGCCCGTTGGTTGAAAGGCGCTCGGTCCCTCACCGACGCCGAGGTGGCGCGCATGTTCGCCGCCGACACGCGCGGCGGCCCGGCGATCGTCTTCCGCTACCTCGATCAGGCGGGGCGCGTCCTCTACGACAAGTTCCGGCCGATCGGCGACCGCAAGGTCTTCTGGCGGGTGCCGCGCGGGCGGGCGAGCGCGCTCTACGGGTTGGCCGAAGTGCCCAAAGGCGGGGGCATCCGCGTGATCATCGTCGAAGGGGAGTTGGATCTCCACGCTCTGCACGCCCTCGGCGTCGGCCCGGTCGTCTCGGTTCCCGATGGCGCCGGGTCACGCCTCACGGCCGACCTGTTGCGTCCACTCGCCGGGTTCCGGCAGGTCCTGATCGCCACCGACGCCGACGGTCCGGGCGACGAGCTGGCCGCTCGCCTCGGCCGGGAGCTCGGCCCCGAACGCTGCCGCCGAGTCCGGCTCGTCGACGGCCTCAATACCTTCAAGGATGCGAATGACGCCCTCCGCACCGGCTGGACGCGCGACCGCTTCGAAGCCGCGCTCGCTGCCGCGACACCCGCCGTCTCCCGCCCGGTCGCACCGGCCCGCCCTGGGACAGGCGCCACAGCGGCTGACGAGACCGTCCTGCTCGACGGCGCGGGCGACGATTCCAGCCCGTACCGTGTCCTCGACGGCCAGCTCTGCCGGATGCGCCACGACCGCGACGGCAACGAGACGACCCAGGTCCTCGCCAACTTCGACGCCCGCATCTTCGAGGAGGTCGCCTACGACGACGGAGCCGAGGTCGTCCGCGCCTTCAAGGTGCGGGGCCGCCTCTCGAACGGGACGCCGCTCCCGAACGCACGCGTGACCGCGTCCGAGTTCGGCGGCCTCAACTGGGTTCCAAGCGCCTGGGGCGCCCGCGCCCTGGTCACTGCCGGCCAGGGCGCGAAGGACCACCTTCGCGCCGCCATCCAGGTCCTTTCCGACCCGGTGTCGCGCCTGGTCTTCCGCCACACCGGCTGGCGTGAGCACGGCGGCGAGTGGATCTACCTCTTCCAGGGCGGCGGTGTCGGCGCCGACGACATCACCGTTGAGCTGGACCCGCCCCTCGACCGCTTCGTACTGCCACCGTCGGTCGTCGACCTGCGCGAGGCGGTCGGATGGTCGATCCGCATCCTCGACGCCGCACCCGCGTCGGTCGCGATCCCACTCCTGGCCGCGACCTACGCGGCGCCGCTCTCCTTCATCATCAATCCCGATTTCGCGCTATGGCTGGTCGGACCGACAGGCAGCCTCAAATCAGAGCTGGCCGCCCTGTCCCAGCGCCACTTCGGCACGTTCGACCGCAAGACGCTGCCCGGCAGCTGGACGTCGACCGAGAACGCTCTCGAGGCGCGTCTCTTCACGGTCAAGGACGCCATCGCCGTGATCGACGACTACGCGCCCAACGCCGACTCGCGCGCCCAGCAGGAGCTGGAGAAGCGCGCCCAGCGGATCATCCGCGGGATCGGCAACCGCGCCTCGCGCGGCCGTCTCCGCGCCGATCTCTCGCAGCAACCCGATCGCCCGCCGCGCGGCCTAGTTGTCTGCACCGGCGAGGACCTACCATCGGGCCACTCGATCCAAGCCCGCCTGGTGATCGTCGAGGTCGACCGCGAGCGCCTGAACCTGTCGGTCGTGTCGGACCTGCAGGCGAACGGCCACCGTCTCGCACACGCCATGCGCGGGTACATCGAGTGGCTGCAGCCCATGATCGCCCCACTCCGCAAGGCAGCGCCCGAGCGCATCGGCGCCATCCGGCGCGAACTGCATCGAATCGGTTCCCATCTCCGCCAGGCCGAGGCTCTGTCCCACCTTCGCTACGCGTTCGACCTGTTCCTCGAGTTCGCGCAAGAGGTTGGCGCGGTCGACGCCGGCCGCGCCGACGAGCTCCGCACCCGGGCCCGGGAAACCCTCCACGCCATCGGCGAGGAACAGGGCACGACCCTCAAGGAGCTCGAGCCCGCCGAGCGCTTCATCGCGGTCCTCGGAACCCTGCTCGAGCAGAAGAGGATCCGCCTGGTCGAACGCGGCACCGTCCCCCGCGAGGACGTCATCGAGGCGATCGGCTGGTACGACGAGGAGTACGCCTACCTGCTCCCGGACGCCGCCCGCCGCCGCGTCGCTACGTTCATGCGCGAATCCGGCGAGGCCTGGGGCCACTCGACGCACGCCCTCCACAAGGCGCTCGTCCGAAAGGGCTTCGCCGTCGCCGGTTTCGACGGCCGACCCGAGGTCCAAGTCCGCGTGGGCGACGGCCGCCGCCGCGTCCTCCGCATCCGCCTGTCCGTCCTTCGAGGCTCGGGTGGCCCCGGTTCCGGCGACGCCGGCCCCGGTCCGGCTCCGATCTTGTTCGAAACCGGAGCCGCCCCGGACGATGAGATTCTGGTGGAATGACAGGCACATACAGGTGCCCTGGCTCGGGTGGCCCCGGTGGGGCCGGTTTCGGCAGTAAGACCCGGCGGTCTTCTCCAGCGGGCGCAGCAAGTCCCAGGATTCTGGGTCGATCAAGGACGCGAGAGTACGATGACGCCGTGTCCACCCCGCTCTTCACGGCGAATCCAGTCCCGCTGAGCCATCTCCTATCGTCGATCGAGGCGCGAAAACTGGCGCTTCCAGATTTTCAACGAGATTTCGTTTGGGAGCCTACCGCCACCGTCGACCTTCTCTGCACGCTCGAGAGAGGGTTCCCAGCAGGGAGTCTCCTGTTCATCCGATGCGGCTCGGACAACTTCCTGGAGGCACGCGAGTTCTCGGGCGCCCCCGGCCTGACCGGTACGATGCCCGCCGAGTTGGTCCTCGACGGGCAACAGCGGCTCACGTCGCTCTACGGAGCTTTGTACGGTCGAGGCGAATACAGATTCTTCGTCGACGTGAAGAAACTTCGGAGCGGCGCATCGTTCGAGGAATCCCTCTTCTTCCGAAGAGCTTCGCGGCTCGAAGGGCTGGACGAGCGCGAGCAACAAGCTGCCCAGCTGATCTTTCCTCTCGCCCAACTCTTCTCGCCATCCGGCGGCTTTATCGACTGGAGCACTTCCGTTGCAGAGCTCGCGCCAGAAGGCGAGTCTGGTTTTGAGTTTCTCAAGACTCTGCAGGTACTCAATAAGCGTCACTTTGAACCCATAGCGACATATGCGTTTCCGGTTGTCAGCCTTCCGGACACGACACCTCCCGAGGCAGTCTGCAAGATCTTCTCGACCATCAACAGCACCGGCGTCCGACTCACGACATTCGACCTTCTCGCGGCAAAGCTCTGGCCGGAAGGTTTCCGGCTGCGACGCGAATGGACCGCCGCGACGGAGAAAGAGGAGCTTCTCCACGACTTCTTGGGAGACGATGGCTACGCCATTCTCCAAGCGATCGCGGTTCGAAGTGGACGACCACCCACACCGACTGGAATCCTCCAGTTAACCGGTGAGGCGTTTCGATCTCACTGGGAAACGGTCCTCGTGAGCATGACCGCCGTTCTGCGGTTCCTTCGCGACGAATGTGGTGTTCGTCGTCCGGCATACTTACCGTATGGTCCCGCCCTCGTGCCTCTCGCGGCCACATGGGATCGGATACAGCAAGCGGCGGGCCCAGAAAGAGGCGTTAGGCGTACCAAGCTTGCTCGATGGTTCTGGTGTTCGTCGTTCGGGCAGCGATACGAGGTGTCGGCGAGCTCACGAGTGGCCCAGGACTACAAGGAGCTAGTCGAGTGGTTGGAAGGACGCGGTGTGCCCAGGATTGTCGATGGTCTGGAGTTCAACCCGTCCGATCTGTTGGCCGCGACCAGACCCAATGCTGGACTGTATCGAGCGACTCTGTCCCTCATTCTTCGGCACGGCGCGCGCGACTTTCACAGCGGGGAATTGCTGTCATCGGAACGCCTGCGCGACGATGGAGTCGATGATCACCACGTCGTGCCCACAAGGTCGAAGGCTGCGGCTGGGCATCCCGACACCTTGCTCAATACCGTTCTGAATCGCGCGTTGATCGACCCTGCCACAAACAAACGAATCTCGAACAAGAATCCGAGTGTCTATATCCGAGAGATCGAACAGGCGCAGGGACCGATAGACGCGGTCCTGGAGTCACATCTGCTTCCCGCCGCACCAGATGGTCCTCTTCGCAAGGATGACCTCATGGGTTTTCTGGAATGGCGGCAGGGCAAGATCGCCGAGGAGGTACGCCTCCTGACCGGATGGCAGACGGGAGAACGCGAAGCCGCGGCAACATTAACGGCGGCCATTCGCAGGTCGCTACAAGCGCTCGACATCGACACGGTCGACGACTCGAGCGTAGAAGAGGGATACCGAGGCTTTTCGATACGATTCAAGACGAGACGCCGCCTCTGGATCGGGGTCTGGGATGATGCGCGACGCAAATGGCTCAATGGCAACTGGACTTGGGTGCACTGGTCCGATACCCGGATACCGGTCGACCGTGAGAAGGCAGCGTGGGCTACACTCGTGAGTGCCATTGGAACAGGACGAGCCTTTATCGACGAAAATGATCCGAGGGCACTGCCGACACTGGCGTTGGCGGCAACCGATCCCGCGTTCGTAGCAAGCGCCGTCAAGGCCTTCGTGGACGTGCTGCGCGCGCGCTGAACTACGCACGTCGCAACTACTTGTCCCGTGCACGCTTTCGACCCGGTTGGTGGATCACTGGGGCAGCCACGCTTTCATCAGCCTCCCTGTCTCTTTCGCGTGTGGTGTCTGCATCGATCACGATGTCAGGGGCTGGATTGCTGCTCTCGGCACCGGCAATTGCTTGGCCGGCGATCGGGCCGTCATGGCCGTCGAAATCAAGCATGGTGCCGACGATTCGCATGAACGGTTCTGCCGCGAGTCGTGGCATTTGCCGCATCGGGACCCCGTCCTTGATCGCGTTCCCGAAGGCAAGGAACGAGATCGGGGAGAAGTTTGCGGCGCGGATGGCGGCGTAGAGGCGCTCGGCGTACTGGATGGGATCGGGTCGGGCCATGGGTCACCTCGGTTCCTTTCGCTTTCGCGATTTGGTGAACGGGAGCGGGATGCTGGGATCGGCAAGCGCGGCGGCTTGGGCCATCGCGCGCTGGAAGGCCTCCTCGGCGCGCGGGTCCTCGTCGAGGAGCGGGACCTCGTGCCGCTCGGGCTCCGGCGGCGGATCGTCGAAGGAGCCTTGCCACTCCTTGTAGAGGCGGCGGACCTCGCCGGGCGAGAGCTGCAGCAGGATGACGCAGTCCTTGAACTCGACGCCGGTGTCGAACATGTGGAACGCGGCGGCGGCCGTCTGGCCGGCGGTGCGGCGACCGGGTTCGGTGCGCATGGCTTGGAGCCGCACGACCTCGGCGGGGTCGTAGCGCCAGACGCCGTTGGCGCCGGGTCGCGGGTGTAGCTCGCCGCGGGCGCACATCCGCAGGACGGTCGTGATGCCGACGCCGAGCTGGCGGGCGACCTGGTAGCGGGTCAGGCCGTCCGCGGCCGAGCGGTCCGGGGTGGATGGTCGGTCTTTCGGCA
>DATGIR010000019.1:0-2995 GCA_035295605.1 Fimbriimonadaceae bacterium
TGTCCCAAATCGTTTGCTACTGGTTGACGGTGAACTGCGCTTTTCACCGGAGTTCACCTCATGCGAAGCGGGTTCCGGTTGATCCCAAGTACGTTGCATCGCCGAAGCCCCTCCCGGCAAAGAAGCGGCGAATGCCGAGCCTCTGGGACTTCAGCCCGTTTGCCTGAGGTGAAGAAGGTGTTCAACGGGAGCCCGAGTTCCAGAGCACCCGGGCGCCCACTGACGTAAGTTAGTGCGTCGCACTCTTGGCGGTCAGTTCCGCCGCGTATCCCGAGGCAGGCGTTAGCGCCTTCAGGTTGTTCTTGGTTAGCAGGGCGTTGAACGTGACCAAGTCCTTCTCGTTCAGTCCCTTCCAGGCCAGGAGCACCGTCTTGAGGTCGGCCTCGCTCTTCTTGAACGAGGTGAGCATCGGCTCGCTCGGGGCCATATCGCCCGAGTCCAAGGTGTTCAACTGGCGCACGAAGCCGCCGTTGACGCCGGAGAAGCTCGGCGCGGCCGGCGGGCCCCCGGCGCCGCGGAAGCCTCCACCGCCGCCTCCGCGGCGGCCGAAACCCGACGCGCCGCCGATCGCCACCAGCTTCGCGTCGAACGCGGTGCAAGCGTCGGCGACCTCCTTCGCCGGCTTCGACTTCACGATGTCGGCGACGGAGGCGCGCATCGCGGCGACCTGCCGATTGCCGTCCCACGCCTGCTGCGCCATCTCGTAGAGCTTGGACTGCAGCTCGACCTGGGCTTTCAGCTCGCCGGGCTTGGCAGGTGATCGGGGATCGTTCCGGACCATGACCGTCTGCTTGTAGGTCTTGCCATCCACGGTGAGCGCGACGGTGTACTCGCCAGGCAGGACCAGCGGGCCCTCGGGCGAAGCCGGGGTGAGCCCGGGGTTCGCGTTGATCTCGTAGTTATGGAAGCTCGCTGACGGGCTGTCCATCCGCAAATTCCAGTTGATCCGGCTCGTGCCCGGCGCATCCGGCATCGGCTGGGGCTTCTCGATCCAGAAGTCCGGCACCGGCGGCGGAGGGTCGTTCGAAGGGGGAAGCGGCGCGCTCGACATGTGGCGAACCACACGGCCGGCCGAGTCCGAAATCTCTAGCGTTATCGGCGAGCTCGGCTTGGAGCGCAGATAGTAGTAGATCAGCGCTCCCGGAGGCGGGTTGAGCGCATGGGGAACCTCCGGCGGGAACGGAGTGTCGCCGTTCACGTTTCGCCGAACCCGGATCGCATCGCCCGGCTTGAACAGGTAGGCAGGTTCATCGGCGATCGCCGGAGTCATCTCGCGAAGCGGGGAGATGTCGTCCAGGACCCAGAAAGCGCGGCCGTAGGTCCCGACTACGAGGTCGTTTCCGTTGATCTGCATGTCGCGGTAGGACGTGTTGGGGGCGTTCAAGGCGAGCGACTGCCAGGTGTCGCCATCGTTGAATGAGACGTACACAAAGCTTTCGGTTCCCGCGAAGAGCAACCCCTGCCGCTTGGTGTCGGCCCGAATCACCCGCGCAAAGCTGCCGCTGGCAAGGTCGGTGGGAATGCCGTTCACGATCTTGGTCCACGTCTTGCCGAAGTCGTGGGTGCGGTAGAGGTAGGGCTTATAGTCGGCGCTCGTGTGGTAGTCGATTGCCGCGTAGGCGGTCGCCGGATCTTGGTGGGAAGCATCGATCGCGCTGATGTCGGCGCGGGTCGGGTTCGTAAGCCCGGGGATCGTGACGTCCTCCCAGCTCTTGCCGTGATCCTTCGTGAGCTTGATCAATCCGTTGTTGGTTCCGACCCAGATCACGCCGCCGTTGACGCTCGACGTCGAGAACGACTCGATCGAGCCGCCTTGGGGTGGTCCGCCCTGTTGGTCCTCATCCATGAGCTGGTCGGGATCGGCGTCTTCGTCGACCTCCTCGGCGGTCGTTCCGCCCGTTCTCGGCGGGTTCACCGTCGGCGGGGCACCGGCTGGCGGCGCGCCCGGCCGGCGTGCGGCCGGCGCCTGGGCGGCTCCCGGCTTGGGCGGAGTGACGCCCTTGGGATAGCCGAGGTCGGGGCTGAGCTTCTTCCAATGAAGGCCGCCGTCGGTCGTCGACATCAGGAATTGGAAGCCGGCTAGCAGCTCGTGCGGGTTCGTGGCGCAGTATCCGAGCGGCTGGTTGCCAACCCGGCGAAGCGACGCGGTCGTATCCACGTTCGGGCTCACGTTGATCCACTGCCCGCTCGGGTAGGTGACCTTCACGATTCCGCCGCCGGGTCCGCCGGCGTAGGTGACCTTCGGATTGAGCGGATCGGCGACGATCGAGCCGAATTCGTAGCCCGGATGGGGCAGCCAGTCCATCGGGGTGACAGCCCCGAGGTTGCCGCGGCTCGCTGTCCCGATGCAGCCGCTATCCTGCTGGGTGGCATACACCCAGTACGGCCACTGGTTGTCGGTGGAGATGTGATAGACCTGCGCGGTCGGCTGGTTGTACCAGGAACTCCAGTTCATCCCGCCGTCCAGGGAGATCGTGGCGCCCTGGTCGGTGCCGAGGAAGAGCCGGTTGCCATCGGTCGGGTCGAGCCACATTTGCTGCGGATCGTCGCCGCCTGGCGCGCCTTTGAAGCCGGTGAACGTCTTCCCGCCGTCGGTCGAGATGTAGCTGGACGTGTTGATTACGTACACGATGTCCGGGTTCTTCGGGTTGACGTAGACGCCGCAGTTGTAACCGCCCTGGCCGTTGGCCACTCGCCGGTCACTTGCGTCCATCTGACGCCAGGTATCGCCGCCGTCGTCGGAGCGGTAAAGGCCGAAGGTGCCAACGAGGAACATCCGCTTGGAGTTGGTGCCGTTCGCAACCGCCACGCACGTTCGGCCGGCGAGGTCGGGGAGGCTCTCGTCGGTCAGCTCCTTCCATGTAAGCCCTTCGTCGGTCGACCTATAGAGCCGGGTGCCGGTCGGGCCTTGGGCACGGCCTCCCGCGCCGCCCCCGAAACCGCCGCGTCCGGCCGCTCCCGGTGCGTTGTAGTGGCGCACGGTGGTGGCGAGCAT
>DATGIR010000020.1:0-14526 GCA_035295605.1 Fimbriimonadaceae bacterium
ACGCATCCCAAGCCGTGGTACAAGCAGTCGCTCACGGAGGCGGCCAAGTCGACGTCGGAAGGCTTGCGCTTCAGCCAGGTTCTGGAGCGGTATCCGGACCTCTATCCCCCCCACATTCCCGGGATGATCAAGGCCGGCGAGGAGGGGGGCTTCCTCGTGGAGGCGACCGAAGCGGTCGCCGAGCAGACGAACGAGAGCCTGAAGTTCAACCGGTGGCCCCTGCTCCTCTGGTGGTGGATCTTCGGCAACATTATCTTCCTCCCCGGGTGCTACGCGCTGATGGGCGCCCTCAACCGCTCCACCGACGTTTACTTCGGTCCGAACGCGGCCTCGGCGGACCAGAACGGCCTGAGGGTGATGCTCCAGCAAACGGTTCAGTGCTTCGTGTGGCCGGTCGGGCCGATCACGATCCTCGTGACCGCGGTCTGCTGGGGCAGTTACTGGTGGTGGATGCGGCTTTCGCAACGGGGGTTGCGCCACCACGCGCTGCTGTACGTTCCGACGATCGGGAAGCGGGCGCGAAGCGAGTCGCTGGCGATCTTCGCGTGGGCGCTCTCGATGGTCAGCCGGGCCGGCGTCGCCCCGCGAACCGCCTGGGAGCTCGCCACCGGAGCGATGCCGAACCTGTACCTTGCCGACCGGATGCGCCAGGTCGGCGCGCGGATGCAGGACGGCACCAAGTTGAGCGAGGCGATCTCCGACTCGCGGGTGGTGCCGGAGGAGTACGGGCCGATCGTTTCCAACGGCGAGCTCGTAGGCGACGTCTCATCGGCCCTCATGACGATTTCCGGGGCGTCGCGCGACGACTTCTCCCGCCAGGACGGGATGAGCAAGATGCGCTTCGGATGCTGGGGCATTCTCGTGGTCGCCTTCGTTCTGCTCCTGAGCGGCTTCATGATAAGAGACCTCTACATGCACTGGTTCAATGTGATTCCGAGCGCCGATTAACCATGCCTACCTTCGAGTACAAAGCCGTCGACTCCGCCGGAGCTGCCGTGAACGGCAGCGCGATCGGCGCCAATCTGGAGAGCGTTCTGTCCGATCTCGGGCGTCGCGGGCTGACGGTGGAAGACATCAGGGTCGCCAAGCTGCTGAACGATCCGCTCGCCGACGTGGCGAACATTCCTCCTCCCACCCAGACCCGGCCGGCCGAGACACCCGCGGGCGCGGCTGCCCAAAGCGGACCGCCGCCGCCATCGGACGGCCGGTCGTACGTTCAGAGCCACATTCTGGGGCCGGTCTTCAATCGTGCGCCGCTAGCGGCGGTCGGCTTCTTCTTCCGGCAGTTTGCGACGATGCAGAACGCGGGGGTGCCGATCGTCCAGTCGATGGAAACGCTGGCGGGACAGGCGCGAGATCCCCGCATGCGCCCGATGCTCGACGACCTCAAGGAGCGGGTCAAGGCGGGTTGGACGATCAGCTCGGGCTTGGAGCGGTATCCCGACACGGTTTCGCCAGTCATGCTCTCGCTCGTCCGGGTGGGGGAAGAGGGCGGCTTCCTGGCGGATGCGCTCACGATGGTGGCCGACTATATCGACCGCGAGATTCAGCTGCGGAACATGTACAAGCGGGCGACCTTCTATCCGAAGCTGGTTCTGGCTTGTAGCTTCGTCATCATCGGCGTCGCCAACACCATCATTGGCTCGCTCTCTTCGAACGCTCCGACGATCGTGACCCCGTTCGCCCTTTCGACGTGGATCGGTCTCGGGCTCTTCGCGCTGGGCATTTGGCTGTTCCTTCGAATCGGCCTCGCCAATCCGGATGTCAAGAACACTTTCGACGGCATCGTTTTGAAGGCCCCGTATCTCGGCTACACGATGCACCAGCTCGCGATGGCGAAGTTCGGGCGCGCATTCGGGGCCATGTACAAGGCGGGGGTGCCGCTTACGCGAGCGTTGCCGCTCGCGGCGGATGCGTGCGGAAACGAGCACCTGCGGCGGCGCATGATGCCTCACCTCCGCGGGGTGGAGGGAGGCACCGGCATCTTCGATACCCTGGCCCGCACCGGCGCCTTCTCGCCGATCGTGCTCGATATGATCGGCACCGGCGAGAAGACCGGAAACATGGAGCAGATGGTCGCCAAGGTCTCCGAGTACTACGAGCAGGAGGCGGAATCCAGGCAGATGGCGTTGGCGGTTGTAACCGGGGTTGCCCTTCTGCTGATTCTGGCCGTCTACATCGGCTACATCGTCATCACCTTCTATGTCGGGGCGGCGGGACGAACGATGAGCGCGGGCGGCGGTGAAGAGATGCTCTGGCGCTTCCCAGACCATCTACAATAGCGGCATGGCCGACGCCGAACGTCTCTGCCCCGATTGCCACGGTCCCATGCAGCCGCACGGTGTTCGCGACCTTCGACTGGATATCTGCAGCATGTGCGGCGGGGTCTGGTTCGACGCCGGAGAGTTCGGCCGGCTCAGTCGACGGGGGTCCCGGGCGGTCGATTCGGTTATGGCGGAAGAGCCGCCAGACATCACCCCGGCCCCGGCTGCCCCGCACCAACAGCTGTGCCCAGTCGACGGAAACCCGCTCGACCGGTATCACTTCGCGGGCTCGAGCCCGGTAATGCTCGCGGGTTGCTCCAAGTGCGCGGGGATCTTCCTATCCCACGAAGACTTATTGCGCCTGGACGATCGGGATCGGGACCTGGAGCACCGGAGCGGACGAGCCATGAATGTGGACGAGGCGGCCGCGGTGGCGTTTCTCGACGCTCAAGCCGCCGCCGACGTCTACGACAGCCAGATGGCGATCTATAACTGGGACCAGTTGATGAAACCCGTTCCCTTCACGTAGGAAGGAGTTCTTCGAGCCGCCCCCGCAAGATGACGAGGGTCGGCGAACCTGCCGAAGATGAAGTAAGGGCGGCCGTCCGGGCGCCGGCGGATACACTCAATTCAGGCGGCAATGGCTAAGACGCACTACGAAGTGCTTGACGTGCGGGTAGCGAGCACGGGCGACGAGATTCGCTCGGCGTACCGCAAGATCGTCCTCCAACACCATCCCGACCGCTCGAGCGATCCGCGCTCGGCCGAGCTATTCCTTGCCGCCACCACAGCCTACGAGGTGCTCGGAGACGCCGACCGGCGAAAGCAGTACGACGAGCTGCTGCGTCTGGAACGGATGAAGGCCGAGCAGGACAAGCTCAGCGATTACGCGCGGCGAAAGGGCTACACGGGCGCGAAGTCGAAGTCGGGCGCACCCAAGCCGCCGCCGCGCCAACGGGTCGATGGGCCGACGGTTCCGACGGGCTCCGCCCCGCGCGGAAACACGGACTTCACCGCCGCCAGCCGCGGCTCGACGACGGTCGAGGTGACCCGTCTCACCATGCTCTTCACACGCGGCCAGGTCCTGGAGGCTGAGCGCCTGGCGCGGAAGATCATCGAGCGGGACGGGCGGCAGCCGATTCCGTACGCCGTGTTGGGCGATCTGCATCGGCAGCGCGGCGAGCTGCACCAAGCCTCGAAGATGTACGCCTACGCCGTGCAGATGGACCCGCGGAACCAGCTCTATCAGGCTCGGCACGAGGAACTTCTCGGCGCGCTGAACGTCGCCGACTCGGGCCGAACCGAACACGCCACGACCGCTCAGCTCTATATGCCCCTGGTCGGGGGCGGCCTCGTTCTGCTCTCCAGTTGCTACGTGATCCTGAGCAACGAATCGCCGCTCATGCCCGGCTTCAAGCTGCTGAGCTCCTGGACCTTCGGCCTGATGGTGATGCTCTTCCTGTGCGGCGTCTCCCTGGGAGCCACGTTCAGCATGGGCCACCTGCTCGACCGGTTCAGCACCGTCACCACGTCGACGATCGGAAGGCTCAGCCCGAGCATCGCGCTCGCGTTTGTCGCGGTTGCCAACTTCTGGGCGGCGGCGCTGATGTACGTCGCGATGGGGGTTGCCCAGGGCGGCTTCAACTTCAGCACGTCGCGCCTGGTGGGGTCGGTGGCGGGCGCCACCGTCCTGCTTTCGCTCGCGTCCGGCCTCTCGAGCGGGCCAAACGGATGGCAAACGTTCCTCTGGGGCGGGAACCTCATCTACCTCGGCGCGCTCTGCGGTTGGATGGTCGCGGACAGCTTTCGGCGCTAACCGTAGAATTGCCGGGGCCGATCCGTTAGGGAACTACGTCCCAATTTGCACAAATCGTTCACCCGTTTCGACCTTTTCCGGCGGACAATGACGGGGAAAGGAGAGGATATTCCCGGGGAGAGGACGATGGAAACCAATGGCGCATTCTTTCGGACGCTGATCGAGCTTGACAACGGCGATCGGGTGTACGAGGCCGTCGAGGGCAAGATCATGTGCCGCCGGGAAGGCCGCCGGCAAAACATCGAGCTGGTTCAACAAGCGATGTTAGTGCGGGGCGACGTCGCCTTTGCGCCCGAGCTCCACGCGATGCGGCCGGCATGGGCTTTCCCATGCGGCACCGAGGTCCACCGGGTGGTGGTGTTTCGCAACGAAGCCGAGTCGGAGCCGATCAATCACGCCGCGCATCTCGTATCCGGCGAAGCGGTGAACGATTCGACGTCGGTCGTCTACGTCGGCTAGGCCAACCCGGCCCGACCGGTAAACTTGGGCGGAATGAGTGCCGCCATCCGCAACGTGGGCATCATCGCTCACGTCGATCACGGGAAGACGACGCTCGTAGACGCGATGTTTAAGCAGGTCGGCGTCTTTCGGGAAAACCAGCACATGGCCGAGCGCGTGCTGGACTCGAACGACCTCGAGCGCGAGAAGGGGATCACGATCCTCTCCAAGGTTGCGAGCGTTCACTACAAGGGGACGAAGATCAACATCGTCGACACCCCCGGCCACGCCGACTTCGGAGGCGAGGTGGAGCGGGTGCTGAGCATGGTCGACGGGGTCCTGCTCATCGTCGACGCGTTCGAAGGGCCGATGCCCCAAACCCGGTTCGTGCTGAAGAAGGCGTTCGAGAACGGGCTCAAGCCGATCGTTTGCATCAACAAGATCGACCGCGAGAACGCGCGGCCGATGATCGCGTACGACAAGACGCTCGACCTGTTCATCGACCTCGGCGCGCACGAGGACGACCTTTTCTTCCCCCACCTCTTCACGAGCGGCTCGGCCGGATTCGCCCGGGTCTCGCCCGACGGCGGCGAGAAGGACATGCGCGAGCTCTTCGAGATGATCGTGAACTCGGTGCCGCCGCCGAACGTGGACGAAGAGGGGCCGTTCCAGCTTCAAGTCAACAACCTCGACTACTCCGACTACCTGGGGCGGATGTTCGGAGGAAAGGTGCTGCGGGGCACGGTCAGGATCGGCGACCGGTTGGTCCAGCTTCGAGACGGCTCGACCAAGACCCAATCGTTCAACGTGACCAAGCTTTGGGTGTACGAGGGGATCGAGCTCAAGGAGGTCGAGTCGGTTTCCGCGGGCGAGATCGGGATGATGGCCGGCCTCGACGGCGTGCTGATCTCCGACACGATCGCCCACCCCGAGGGCGCGTCCGCGCTGCCGGCGATCAAGGTCGAGCCCTCGACCCTGACGATGAACTTTTACGCGAACAACTCGCCGCTGGCGGGCAAGGACGGCGGCAAGTTCCTGACCATCCACAAGATCCGCGAGCGGGTCGCGAAGGAGGAGGCGGTCAGCGTGAGCGTGAAGATCGACCCCGACGCGCCGCCCGACACGGTGAAGGTTCAGGCGCGGGGCGAGTTGCAGCTCGCGGTGCTGGTCGAGACGATGCGGCGCGAGGGGTACGAGCTGCAAATCTCGCGGCCGCAGGTCATCTACAAGCGGGACGACGCCGGGCGGTTGCTCGAACCTTGCGAGCTTGCTACCCTCGAGATGCCCGAGGAAGCCGTCGGGTCGGTGATGGAAGATTTAAGCCGGCGCAAGGGCGAGCTTGTCGACATGCGCAAGAACGAGCACGGCCAGACGACCCTTCAGTACGCGATTCCGACCCGGGGGCTGATCGGCTTTCGGAGCAGCTTTCTGACGATGACCCGCGGAATGGGCACGATCAGCTCGCTGTTCGACGGCTACCAGGAGTACAAGGGCGAGATCGTGTCGCGCACGCAAGGCTCGCTCATCAACAAGGATCCGGGCAAGCTAACCCGCTACGCCTACGAGGACATCATGGAGCGGGGGACCCTCTTCTATGAGGTCGGCGTGGAGCTTTACGCCGGCATGATCGTCGGCGCATGCAGCCGCGACGAGGACATGGTTGTGAACGCCACGAAGCAGAAGGCGGCGACGAATATTCGGAGCGCGACCTCGGAGAGTACGGTGGCGCTGGACCCCTACCTGGACTTCTCGCTGGAGCAGGCGCTGAGCTGGCTCCGCGACGACGAGCTGCTGGAGGTCACGCCGAAGCAGCTTCGGTTCCGGAAGAAGATCCTGGATCACGCCGAGCGGCGGGTGGCGGAGCGGCGTTCGGAAACGCCCGTTTAGGTTCCAGGTTCCAGGTTCCAGGTTTCAGGTTCTAGGTTCCTTTTCGGAATACGTGCTTTCCCAAGAGCGGTCCGATGCGGATGAGCAGCCCGGTTAGCGACTTGCCGTCTTGGCTGAGGTCTAGCAGCAGGGGTTTGCTGAAGGCGTTCTTCAAGTCGGCGGGATCCATGAATGGCCGCCGCATTCCCTTCAGCTTTACGAGATCGGGTTCGGAGAGCTTGTACTCCCGAAACGTCAGCTCGATCCGATGGCTGCCGACCATCTTCCACTTGCCGCCCAGGTCCAGGACCTGAACCGGGTTCGAGAGCTCCATCAGGAACTTATCGCCCGTCCGGTAGAGCTGCAGGTAGCCGCGCATATTGATCGCCGCGACCGGTGCGGCCGCGGTCGAAGAGGTCACCTCGAAGCCGCCGTCCCAGTGGCCAAGGAACGGAATCTTTTCCTTGTTGCAGCCGGCCAAGGCGCCGGCGAGCGCCAAGACCAGAAGGGCAGGGGCCGGGCGCATCGGACCCTGTTTACCTGTAATGCCCGGGCGCGGTCGGCTATCGCCCGTTGCTCCGAACCGGGCCGTTACCTCCGCCAGGCTTCTGGCCGGCCGGCTGGATGACCAGCACGGTCACCGAGTAGGGCGGAATGGAGAGCGTCGTGCTTGGTCCGACGTTGTTTAGGGTGGAGACGGCTATCGACTGAGGCTGGCCGTTCATCGCGGCGTTGTCCTGCGGCATGCCATAGAAGTATTGGGTCGCGGTGGCGGCGGGGTGGATGCCGGCGAGGTTCAACACGGTCGTCAGCGTCGCGGTCGGGTTCTTATTGACGAGCATCACGTGCACCGAACCTCCGTGCTTGACCGCAAAGGCGGATAGGAGCCCGTAGGAGGATGCCGCCGGAACCACGACGTCGCCGGGCGCGGCGAAGTCGTTGACGAGCTGCTCCATGTAGTACACGGGATAGGTCTGGGTGAAGTCGGGCGAGAAGACACCCTCATCGCCGTACATCCGCCAGCCGTAGAGCCACAAGCCGTTGTCGCCATTGTAGTTCTGGCCGTTGATGAGATCCCACCAGAGGAACGAGTTGCACTCGGTCTGCAACACGGTGCCGAAAGTGTCCGCGAAGAAGATGCCGTTAACGAGGCTGCACATCTGCTTTCCCTCGGTGCCAGCATCGGCGTTGTTCTCGGTGCACATGAGCTGCGTCCGGGTGTTCGCGCTGCCGAGATAGTCCTTGAGCTGCTGCCGCAGATCGGCCATGTCGGTGGCCCAGGAGCTATTGCAGACGAGAAGCGTGAAGTCGCAATCGATGACGTACTCGGGGTAGCGGTGGTAGACGATGAAATCGGGAGTGACGCCGAGCCCGGCCAACGTGGCGAGCATCACCGGCGTCCATCCGCTGTGCTGGACTCCGGTGCGGGGGTTGGTGACGACCTCGTCGGCGTAGTTCGCGAAGCTGTCCTCCCCGGGGTTGGCGACGGCGCCGACCTGAATGGTCGGATCGATCGCCTTCATCGCCTGGTAGTAGGCGGCGAAGCGGTTGGCGTAGATGACGGGGTCATGGGCGCGTGCCTGGGCGTCCTCCTCCCAGCCGCCATAGCACTCGTTGCCGACCTCCCAGAACTTCATGCCGTACCCCTTGGTGACGTTGGAGTACTGAACCCACGCGGCGGCTTCCTGGGGTGTTCCGGTGCCGTAGTTGGTGGTGATGACGCACTGGCCGCGGGTGGTGGGCACGGCAATCGAGGCGAAATCGTCGAAGCTCGTCGCCCAAGTCCAAGTGTTCTGGTCGGTCGTATTGGTGGCCCAGTGGTAACCGTCCGAGAGCGAGCCGCCCGGGAACCGGAACGCCTTGTAGCCGCCCTGAGCGATCAGGTTCTTACAGGTCGCGCTCGTGAAGTTGTTGTCCCAAACGGCGGTGTTCACGCCGAATAGCTTCTGATCCACGCGGCGGCCGCTGGCGAAGGCATTGACGGCGACCTTGACCGAGTTCGGAGGCGGTAACGGCGTCCAGCCGATTTGATCCAGCCAAAACGCGGGCTGGGCGCCGCCGCTGGATTCCTGGAGCCAGAAGCGCTCGATTTGGTCGGTCGGCTTCAGCCCGAAAGCGCTGAGGGGAATGGTGACCTGGCTCCAGGTGTTGGCCTGAACCGAGCCGCCCTGAATGTAATTATTGAGGTTGACGGCGTTAGTCGCGGCGCCGTTGACGGAGAGCGCGACCGAGATCACGCGGTTGGAGTTCTCGCCGCCGTTGATCACGAAGCTCAGGGCGCTGAAGTAGCCGGCGGGAAAGCTGACGCTGGACTCGAGCGAGAAGCCCTGCCAGGCGCCGGTGTACGTCACCTTGGTGCTGTAGGCGCCTGCGTAGAGGTAGGCGGTGTTCTTGTAGTCAATGGTGCAGCCCCACGACCAGTCGTTCCACGCGTTTTCAAGGACACCCTGGCCCTCGTAGATGTTGAAGATCTGGGCATTTGCGGACCCGACCAAGAGTGCGGATGCGGCTACGACGGCGACGCGAAGATATCGAACGGCTGAGTTCAAGCTGGAATTCCCCGCTTCATTGTAAATGAGGTTTTGCGCCGAATCGAGTATCCCTAGGTCCCGCGGGTGTCGCCGAACAGATCGATGTGCAGTCGTGGCGCCAGCCGCCAGCCGCGCGACATGCAGAGCTGCACCAGCTCCCGCTCGCGGCGAAGCAGGGTTTCGCGGTCCACGCCTTCCGGCATGAGGAAGATCCGGTCGGGGTCGACGGGAGGAAGGTCGGCGAGGATCGCGTCGATCTCATCCAACTCGCCCGGGTTCTCCGGCCGGACCACGAACTTGAGCTGGAAGTCGTACCGTTCAACCAGCCGGCGCAGGGGGGCACGATCGAGGCGAAGCTTCTCGTGCCGTTCAGTCCAACCGGACTCCGCGTCCGGCGCCGAATTGGCGAGCTTGGGGCTGATCGACATGAGGTTGACCGGCAGTTCGCGATACACAGTTCCGGCCGTCTCGACCGTCAGCACGTGGTCTTGACCTTTCAGTTGCTCCGCCAGCGGCTCGATCGCGTCGAAGAGCATCGGCTCGCCGCCAGTGAGGACGACATGCCGGTGGCCGAGGCTGCCGACCCGGGAGGCGATCTCGTCGGTCGACATCGTGGGCCCTTCGGGGGTCCAGCTCGCGTAAGGCGTGTCGCACCAGATGCAGCGCAGGTTGCAGCCGCTCACCCGCACGAACGTGCTCGGGACGCCGAGCCACCGCCCCTCGCCCTGCACGCTGGCGAAGATCTCGGCGATCCGCAGGTTCATGGCAGGGCGGGATCCCGCATGCCGAGCGCCTCGAAGGCGCGAATCCGGATAAGGCACGAATCGCACGCCTCGCAAGGACGCCCGTCGGGCTTGGGGTCGTAGCAACTGTGGGTGATCGAGTAGTCGACGCCAAGCTCCAACCCGCGGCGGATGATCTCGGGCTTGTTGAGTCCGATGAGCGGGGCGTGAATAGTCGGCCCGTGCCCTTCGACCCCGGCCCTGGTGGCGACGGCGGCGAGGTGCTCGAAGGCCTGAATGAACTCCGGCCGGCAGTCCGGGTAGCCGCTGTAGTCGACGGCGTTGACGCCGACGAAGATGTCTTCCGCGCCGATCACCTCCGCGTAGCCCAGGGCGAGCGCGAGCAGCACGGTGTTCCGCGCGGGGACGTACGTGACCGGAATCGAGCCCGACATCGCCGCCTCGTCGCGGTTCTTGGGCACCTCGATGTCGGCGGTGAGTGCAGAGCCCCCTATGGCGTCCAGGTTCACGGACACGTACCGATGCTCCTTAACACCCGCTCGCCGCGCGACCCGTTCGGCCGCGGCGAGCTCGGCTTGGTGGCGCTGCCCGTAGGAAACCGTGAGCGCGTGGAGCTCGAAACCCAGGGAGTCCGCGATCGCCAAGCACGTGGCCGAGTCCAGGCCGCCGCTCAGCAGCACCACGCACTTGGGCATGAGGTGACTATACTGCCGCGATGGCCGACGGCGGCCCCCGGACCAACTACCGTTGGTGGATATGCGCGCTCTTGTTCGCGGCGACGACGATCAACTACGTCGACCGGCAGGCGATCGCGATTCTCAAGCCGACCCTTTCCCACGCCCTGCACTGGACGGAGGGCGACTACGCCGGCATCGTCTTCTGGTTCCAGTGCGCCTACGCCGCCGGGTACCTGTTCGCGGGCAGGTTGATGGACGTCATCGGGCTCAGGCGGGGCTATGCGCTCTCGGTTCTGTTATGGAGCGCGGCCGCGGTCGGCACCGCCTTCGTGACCTCGGTGTCAGGGTTCTGCTGGGTGCGGGCGGCGTTGGGTCTCGCCGAGGGGGGCAACTTCCCGGCCGCGATCAAGACCGTCAGCGAATGGTTTCCGAAAAAGGAGCGCGCGCTTGCGACCGGAATCTTCAATGCCGGCGCCCCCATTGGCGCCATCGTCACGCCGTTGGCAGTGCCGTACCTGACCTTGCACTTCGGCTGGCCGACGGCGTTTATCGTGACCGGCGCCCTCGGGCTCCTCTGGCTAGTCTGGTGGTTCGTCGGATACGGCCACCCGTCCAGCCATCTCCGCTGCAACGCGGCGGAGCTCGCGGTGATCGAGTCCGACCCCGCCGATCCGCCGACGCCGGTCTCCTGGCTCGGGCTGTTGAAGTATCGGGCGGTGTGGGCCTACGTATTGGGAACGGGTCTGACCTCGCCGATCTGGTGGTTCTATCTCTTCTGGGTGCCGGGCTTCCTGTTCGACAACTACCATCTGGACCTGAAGAACCTCGGTGCGCCGGTGGTGCTCGTTTATCTGATTTCGGACGTTGGAAGCATCGGCGGCGGCTGGCTCTCCTCCATGCTGTTGCGGCACGGCCTAAGCCTAAACGCGAGTCGGAAGATTGCGCTTGGAGCGTGCGCGTTGCTGGTCTTCCCGGTGGTTGGGGCGGCATACACCCAAAACCTCTGGATGGCCGCCCTTGTGATCGGGTTGGCCGCCGCCGGCCACCAGGGGTGGTCGGCGAACCTCTTTACCTTGGCCTCGGACACGATGCCGCGGCGGGTAGTCAGCTCGGTGGTCGGGATGGGCGGCGTGGTCGGCGCCGTCGGCGGGATGGGCTTCGCTAAGCTCGTGCCGATCGTGCTGGATCGAACGCACAGCTATCTCCTGCTGTTCGCGATGGCGCCGGCCGCGTACGTGCTCGGATGGCTGGCGATCCACCTGCTGGTGCGCCAGATTAAACCGGAACTGGAGTAGGGCTTCGCCTAAACGTACGCGCTGCCGTCGACCGGGCCGAGCTTCCTTGTAGCGATGAGGACGATGTCCACTACCCACCACGCCAGGCTAACGATTCCGACGACGAGTCCAACGAGCGGGACGAAGCACAGCACCGTCACGATGATACGCGCGATGCCCATTTTGGTATCTCCCAAGTAGAACCGGTGGATTCCCAGCCCCCCGAGAAAAATCGCGAGGAGAAGCGCGACGATGAAGCTCTTGCTGTCAGTCTGCATAAATTAATCCCGACGGCGGCCGCATCGATTCGCCATCGTCAAGGCGAGAGACGGAAGCGCGAGTCATATCGATGCGCAAGAGGTTACGCGCCGTTAAAAACCGGGACGGCGGGCGAGCGGGCGTTCGAGCCTATGATAGAGCCGAGCCATGCCCCGAGTGATCGTCGACAAACGGGAGATCGAAGTGCCGGAAGGCGCGACGGCGCTCCAGGCATTGCGGCTCGCCGGGCTCGACGTTCCCACCGGGTGCCACGACCCGCGCCTAACACCGACCGGGTCGTGCCGGCTATGCCTGGTCCGCGCGCTTGGCTTCGAGCACTTGCTCTCCTCCTGCAATCTGCCGGTTTCGGACGGCATGGAGCTCCAGGTGCGAACAGCCGAAGTGGAGTCCGCCCACGTGGGCCAGCTGCGCATGCTGGCTCGCCACTACCCGCCCGAATACGTTGCCGCCTATCCGGAAAAGAGCTTCCATCGGTGGCTCACCCACTATGGGATCGAAGCGAGCGGCGAGTCGAAGCAGCTCGACCAATCCCACCCGTACTTCCGGTTCGATCCCGAGGCGTGCATCAAGTGCTATCGGTGCGTCCGGATCTGCGCAGAGGTGGAGGGCGCCTTCGTCTGGAACATCTACGATCGCGGCGCCAAGACTCACGTTCTTCCGGACTCCGGAACGACGCTGGAGGCGAGCTCGTGCCGAAGCTGCGGCGCGTGCGAGGACGCATGCCCGACCGGCGCGCTATTGGACAAGAGCCGGGTCTCCGAGCAGCCTGACCGCTGGACCCGGACGACGTGCCCCTACTGCGGCGTGGGCTGCGAGCTCTCGGTGGGAACGCGCGGAAATCGAATCGTTCAGGTGCTGCCCGTGCTCGAATCGCCCGTGAGCAAGGGCCATCTGTGCGTCAAGGGCAGGTACGCCCACCAATACGTACACGCCGAAGATCGGGCGGCACAACCCATGATTCGCCGGAACGGCGCGCTCGAGCCGGTCGGTTGGGAGGAGTGCCTCGAATTTGCGGCGGGTCGATTGAAGGCGATCCTGAGCAGCGATGGGTCCGATGCCGTCGGCGTGCTTGGATCGGCGCGGGCGCCGAACGAGGACAACTATCTGACCCAGAAGTTCGCCCGCGTCGTCCTCGGCACGAACAACGTCGACTGCTGCGCACGGGTTTGCCATGGACCAACCGCAGCGGCGATGAAAGCAATCCTGGGCACGGGCGCCGCCACGAACTCGTACGATGACATCGAGCTCGCCCAGACGATCCTCGTGGTCGGCTCCAACCCCACCGAGAACCATCCGATCGTCGGGGACCGGATGCTCCAGGCGAAGCTGCGAGGGGCCAAGCTCATCGTCATCGATCCGCGTCGGACCGAGCTCGCGGAGTACGCCGACGTTCATGTCGCGGTTCGCCCGGGAACGAACGTCGCCTTGCTCAACGCGATGGCGCACGTGGTGTTCGAGGAGGAACTGGAGGACGGCGAGTTCATCGCCGGTCGGGTCGCCGAGGCGGAGGAGTTCCGAGCGTTCGTCAGGTCATGGACTCCCGAGCGTGCCGCACCCATCACCGGCGTCGATCCCGGCACGATCCGCGCTGCGGCGCGGCTCTATGCCACCGCAAAGCCCGCCTATTGCGCCCACGGTCTCGGCATGACCGAGCAACTTCAGGGCACGCAGGGCGTGATGTGCCTGGTCAACCTAGCGCTGATCACCGGCAACCTGGGGAAGCGGGGCGCCGGCGTCAACCCGCTTCGCGGTCAGAACAATGTTCAGGGCTCGGCGCACATGGGCTGCGAGCCGGCGAATCTGACCGGCTACGTCGCGATTCCCGAGAATCGAGACCGGTTCGAGTCGGTTTGGGGAGCGCCGATCCCAAGCACGCCGGGCTTGAACCTCATGCACATGCTCGACGCCGCCCGTGCGGGTCGGCTCAAGGCGCTGTGGGCCATCGGGTACGACGTGTATTTCAGCAACCCGGACGCCAACGAGACGCGGAAGGCGTTCGAGGCGATGGATTTCGTCATCGTTCAGGACCTGTTCGTAACCGAGACGGCGCGCGAGTTCGCCCACGTCTTCTTTCCGGCCAGTTCGTCGTTCGAGCGGGACGGCACGTTCATGAACGCGGAGCGGCGCGTTCAACTCGTTCGCGCGGCGATCGATCCGGTCGGACAGTCCAAGCCCGATTGGGGGATCATTCAGGCTCTCGCACACGCGATGGGGCATTCCGAGGGCTTCAGCTTCAACTCCGCCGAGGAGATTTGGAACGAGGTGCGCCGGCTTTGGGCCCCGGGCGCCGGCATGAGCTACCGTCGCCTCGAAGCGGGCGGCCTCCAATGGCCGTGCCCGACCGAAGATCACCCGGGAACGACGCTGCTTCACGGCGAGACGTTTTCGATCGGTCCGAGAGCGACCCTCAGAAGGATCGAACATCTCGAATCCCCGGAGACTGTCTCGAAAGAATTCCCGTTGCTTCTGAACACCGGTAGGACCCTGTATCAATTCAATGCGGGCACGATGACGGGTCGGACGTTGAACAATACACTTCGGCCTATAGATACGCTGGACATTCATCCGGATGACGCGGAACCACGCGGGATCGGGAACGGCGCCCAGGTCCGCGTGCGGAGCCGCTACGGCGAAGCCA
>DATGIR010000021.1:0-8030 GCA_035295605.1 Fimbriimonadaceae bacterium
CATGCTTTCCCAGTTCATGCGGGTGATCCCTGCCGCCATCGACGAGGCCGCGCTCATCGACGGCTGCTCCTCGTGGGCCCTGTACAAGAACATCACGTTGCCCCTTTGCGCTCCCGCGATGGCGACGCTCGGCGTCCTGACGTTCATCAACTCGTGGAACGACTACCTCGGCCCGCTGGTGTTCATGGATTCCCTGCGAAACTACACCCTTCCGGTCGGTATCGCGCTCTACCAGTCTTCCTATTACACGGAGTACGGCCGCACGCTCGCCACCAGCACGCTGGCGACCCTACCGCTCCTACTCGTCTTCTTCGCCTTCCAAAAACAGATCATCGAGAGCATGGCCACCACCGGGCTCAAAGACTAACCCAACCCTCATGAAACGAACCACTCTTCACCTGCACACGGCCTTCACGGTCGACGAGGTCGATCCCCGCGTTTTCGGCGGCTTCCTTGAGCATCTGGGCCGCGCCGTGAACGACGGCATCTACGCGCCGAAGAGCGCCCACGCCGACGACCTCGGCTGCCGGACGGACGTGCTCGGCGCGCTGAAGCGCCTCGACTTCACCGCGATGCGCTATCCCGGCGGCAACTTCGTTAGCGGCTACCACTGGCTCGACGGCGTCGGCCCACGCCAATGCCGCCCGCGCGTGCGCGACCTCGCCTGGCAAAGCATCGAGACCAACGAGTTCGGCACCAACGAGTTCATGCAGGTCTCTAACCGCATGGGTTGGACGCCGATGATGGCGGTCAATCTCGGCACCGGTACGCCCGAAGAAGCCCGGAACTGGCTCGAGTACTGCAACATCGCCGGCGGCTCGCAATGGGCCGAGATGCGGCAGGAGCACGGGTTTGAAAAGCCCCACAACATCAAGCTCTGGTGCCTCGGCAACGAAATGGACGGCCCGTGGCAGATCGGCCACGTGCCGGCCGAGCAGTACGCCATCAAGGCGCAGCAGACCGCGCGCCTCATGAAGATGTGCGACCCCGACGTCGAACTCGTGCTGTGCGGTTCCTGCACGACAGACCTGCCCACCTACCTCGAGTGGGACCGGAAGGTTCTAGAGCACGCCGGAAACGACGTCGAGTATTTGAGCTTGCACCGCTATGTGGGCAACCGGGCGGAGGACACGCCGGACTTCCTAGCCGTCACCAACAGCATCGACCGCCAGATCGAGGCGACGTACGCCGTGTGCCAGGCTGTGCGCCACACCAAGAAGCTGAAGAAGCCGATCAAGCTGAGCTTCGACGAGTGGAACGTTTGGTATCGCAAGCGCGATGGCGACGACGTGGACGGCAACGGTAAGTTCGCCCCGCACCTACTCGAAGAGGTTTACAACGTGGAGGACGCCCTCGTGGTGGCCGGCTTCCTCAACTCGTTCATCCGCCACGCGGACAGCGTGAAGATTGCGAACCTGGCCCAGATCGTGAACGTAATCGCGCCGATCCTGACCCGCGGCGACGAAATGGTCCTCCAAACGATCTTCTATCCGATCGAGATGATGAGCAAGCGACGAACGGGAACCTCGCTGCAGGTGGTAGTGGACGGGCCGGGTTACGACTCCAAGAGCTACGGCTCGGTCAAAAACGTCGACGCCAGCGCGATTCTGAAAGGCGACGAGCTGACCGTCTTCCTGGTGAACCGGGACCTCTCGGCCCCCGCTGAGGTCGTCGTGCGCCTGGGCGACGCTTCGGTTGAGAAGCTGGTGAACGCCGAGTTCTTCACCGGCAAAAGCCCCCAAACCGCCAACACGTTCGAGTCTCCGACTCAAGCGGTGGCCTGCGACCACGACGACGTGTCGATCAAGGACGGCGTCGCGGTGGTGACGCTGCCGCCAATGTCGGTGTACGCGGGGACGCTCAAGATTTCGAAGTAGGGTTCCCGGCGTCTCCCCCTGGATACACTCCGATCATGCCGGCCGCGCTCGCGCTCGCCCTCGCGTTATCCCCTTCGATGTATGCCGAACCGGGACAGGATCTGCGCTTGCGCTGCCTCAACCCCGGCGTCCGGCTCGTGCTTTATATCTCGTCTGAAGGCGACCCGCAGATGCTCGGAATACAACTGCTTCAGGGCTCGAATTCGATCCCAAAGACGGTCAGCAGCATGGCGGACATGCGCGGTTACGTCACGATTCGGACGGCCGCAGATGCGCTCGACTTCGTTCGCCTGCGGACCTCGCTGGCAACTTGGGACCTCAGTTGGGCGGTCGATGTGGAGGCCGAGGTGACCTCGGCGACGCTTTCCCGTCGCGCCGCGAACTATGGGATCAAGCCCGACCGGCCGTTTCCAAACTCCCCGGGGTGGCTTGGGGTTCTGCCCGACCGGTTGTTGGTTAGGAGCCGAATTGCGCCGGCCCACGTGGTGAAGGCCACGGACGGATTCGTTGTAACCCGAACCCTGCTTACCGGGGACCACGGCGACGACCACCTCGTTACGGTCGAGGAGCTCGTTGGTGCCGACGGGGCTTACCGTCGCCGTGTGCTCAAGACCGCGCCCGCTCGTTTGAATGGCGAGTTCCACTGGTTCTTCCCGCTCAAGGAGTAGCTCTTCTGCCGGGTCAAAGAGGAAGCGCGGCGGTTCAGGGGCCCGGATTTGCCGATACTGAGCTTGTAGGTGCAAATGACTATGCTCACAGCCTTCATGCTTATTGCGGCCGGCAATACCCCCGCTCTCGACGCCAGCGGATTTGGGGCTACTCTGCCGACTGGAGCCGTATTTCACGTCCTCGCCGTCACCGACGAGACGGGAAGGATCTGGGCGCCGACCGGCGGCACCGTTACAGCCGCTGTCCGATCGGAGGTTGAGGATGGCCCCTCCTGCACGGAACTTCAACCCGGCGACAGGGCGATCTTCTTTGACGTCACCACCCGAAACAGGCGGGCCGATGTGATCTTCATGGCTTTCGTCAACGCTCAGAAGGGTGGCGCCACGGCCTGCGCGACCTTCGATAGTCCGACCTCGACTCGGGTGGGTTACACCCTTGTTCAAGACCGATCGTTGACGACTGCCGACCTCGATGCATCTGTCGCCGAGGGGCCGTTCCGAACGGTATCCCGGACGAACCGTGTGCATGGGGTTTTCAAGCGCGAGTTCGGCCAGGAACTGAAACCGAGGTTAGTCTGGACGCGAGAGCTCGAATGGCACCCGCCGAAGAAGGAGACGTGGGTTGACGAAGTGGAGCTTCGGTACCGCACGGTCAAGGTCGACGAAGAACATTTCGACGCTCGAGTACAGGTTATGGATCGGAACCACAAAGTGATAGGCGTGCAGGATCGCTGCCGGCCTCGTACCGGCGTGGAGCCGGTTCTACTGCAGGGAAGTCGTTCGGCAGACGTCGCCCTCATCGAGGTTAAGGCACGCCCGTATACGAACTTCACGGTCAAGGGCATCCGTCTGCAACCAAACTGAGCACAAGCTCCCGGTCGGTAGAATCGCCGAGTGGGGGCTACCCGCTCCGAACGCAATCTCGCGATTCTCCAGTGTGCCGGGCTACTTGCGCTGTCCGGCTGTCATCACCGCCAGTCGGCCCGGGATCTGGATTCCGTCCTCCTCGCATCCGCAATGAGGGCGCCCGCGAGCTTTCAAAAGCTGCTCCCGACACCCCCGTCTCCGCCGGTCGATGAGGCCAACCAGAAGCAACTTGGGGAGCGCTTTCTTAAGACAGAGCACCTCGCAGAAAGTGGCGATGCGGCCGCGATTGTCGAGCTGGCGCGACTCTATCATGGCGGGATAGGCACGGCGAAAAACCCGAAGGAAGCGTTTCATTGGCTAAGTAGAGCGGCCGAGGCTGGCAATGCCGACGCCGAGTGTGGACTCGGCGTCACACTCATGCTCGGGCGGGACGTTCCGGCGAATCGTGAGGAGGCGATTCGGTACTACCGTCGATCAGCAGCCCACGGCAACACGATGGCCATGTTCAACCTAGCTTGGGCCTACGGGAATGGCACCGGCGTGCCCCACAGCGATGCCGAAGCCGCAAAGTGGTATCGAATGGGCGCCGAACGCGGCAACTGGTATTGCATGGCCAATCTCGGGTACGCCTATTCCTGCGGTATCGGAGTCCCAAGAAGCGATTCCAAAGCCCTAAGCTGGTACAGCGCTGCCGCCAAGGCAGGTAGCGCGGACGGAATGGAGCGGCTAGCAGACCTATACTTCTTTGGGACCGGCGTTCGCAGGGACTACTCCGCTGCGGCGAACTGGTACGAGCAGGCGGCAGCGGCTGGAAGCTCGAAGGCGATGCTTTACATGGGTTACATTAACGTCAACGGCTTGGGCGTGTCGAAGTCCGACGCGCTGGGATTCGAGTGGTTCAAAAGGTCCGCGGAAGCCGGCAATATCGACGGACTGAACAGCCTGGCCTACTGCTACGAGTTCCGTCACGGCGTTGCACGAGACTTGCCACTGGCGGCCGAGCTCTATTCGATAGGCGCACTGAGGGGCAACGCTTACTCCATGCGCACGCTCGCCGATATGTACGCAGGCGGCTACGGGGTCGCGAGGGACGAGTCGATTGCAGCGGCGCTAAGAAGTCGCGCGGCCGTTGTGGACAAACAGCAAGGAAACGGGGCAGCGGATAAACCTTAGCGCCCTCCTCATGCTCGACGATGTTCCCGGAGTGCCCTAGCCAGGATAAGTCCGCCCCTTCCACATCACCTTCCCCGCCTTCCGCCAGTAGATCGAGCGCAGGACGGTCAAGCTCCCGATCGTCAGCACGATCGGCATGACCGCGAGCGCGAGCGGGTTGGCCCGGCAGGTGAATGCGGGGAACAGGCCGCTCAGGCCCAACAACAGAAATGGCGCCCACCAAATCGGCGCAAGCACCCAGCCCCAAGCGAGCAGAAACAACAGCAAGGCCACCCCGACCGAGCCCCATGCGCTGCCGGTGATCTCGTAGGCGCTCTTGCTCATACCGTCGAGGGTCTGGCGCCAGGTGTCGTACATCTTCACGCGCATGATCGACGCGAAGTTGGCGACCTCCAGCCCGACCTTTTCCCGCTTCAGCATTCGGCCCAGCAACACGTCTTCCAGCACCGCCGAGCGGACCTGACGGTTGGGCCAGAGCTCCGCGTACAGGTCGCGGCGCCACAGTGTCGCCTGACCGTTTGTGAAAGCACAATGGCCCACGCCGGTCCGAGACTTGAGACCGAACGTGTTTGTGGCGAGAAGTGCCCACCCCACCCAGCCGAGGAACAGGGACTCGACTCCCCGACCGGGCAGGATGTGGGGAAAGCCGGTGAGGACCTTCACCCCGGGCCGCAACGTGGCCAGCATGCCGCGCAAGGCGGGAACGAAGTCGGGAGCAGGTTGAACGTCGGCGTCGAGAAACAGCAGCCAGTCGGCATCGCAATCCTCGACGGCGGCTTGCGCCAGCGCGTCGCACGCCCGGTTCTTGCCGGTCCAGCCTTCCGGAAGCGGGCCGCCCCTCAGCACCTTCGCGCCCGCCGCTGCCGCGACCTCCGCCGTCCGGTCGCTCGACTCGTCGTCGAACACATACACGGGGAGCGCGGACGCCCCCGTCCGTGACGCCTCACCATAATGGTGAAGCAGCGCAGGGAGCAGCCGGGCTAAGTTTTCCTCCTCGTCCCGGGCCGGAATCAGAACCGCGATCCCCGGGCCCTCGTCCGCTCTCAACCTCCGGCCCGGCCGGCGCATCAAGAGCCAGTTGCTAGCCGCGACCAGCGCAAGCACGCCGTACATTGCGGAAAGCAGCCAGGTCACTTAGGTGGGCCGACCACCTCAGCCAAAACCTGCAGCAAACTTCGCGCGGCCTGTTCGATCTCGAAGTTAGCTTCGAAGCACGGACGCGCCTTCGCCGTCATCGCCTCGCGCTCGGCTGCCGTCATCGCCGTCCACCGGGCCAGTAACTCGTCGGTTCCCGCCTGAGTGTCGCCGGCAACGAGGCCCGCCCCGGCCGACTCGATCTCACGCCATATGTTCACCTTGTTCGAGATCAACACCGGCTTGCCGCAGGCGAGCGCCTCGGCGACCACAATTCCGAAGTTCTCCTGATGCGAGGGCAGCACGAACGCCTCGCAGGATTGAAAGGCGCCCCACTTCAGGTCGCCCGAAAGCATCCCTGGCCAAGTCACTCGGTCGGCAACCCCGAGCCGCTGAGCCAACCCCTGCAGCTCCGCTACCCACCCGACCTGGTCCGGGCCGGCGATCACCAGCCGCAAATCCCGGTCCTCCAGGCGCGCGAACGCCCGAAGCAGCAGGTCGCACCCCTTCTTTTCGTGAATCCGGCTCAAGAAGAGCAGGAATCGGCGCCCTTGAAGCTCCGGAAACCGATCTTCAAACGCCTCGACCTGAGCCTTCGCCTCGCCTGCGGGCCCGCCGGTTCCGTAATGTACGACTCGCTCCTTGGCCCTGTACAGCCAGAACGACTGACGAGCTAACACCCGCTCTTCGTCGGAGGTGAAGAGCACCGCGGCGGCATCGCGCAAAACCCGATAGTCGCCCCACGGCCAATACAACCACTTCTTCAGGTGCTTGAATGGATAGGCCCGCTTGAACCAGGGATCGAGCATTCCGTGGGTGAACACGACGTACGGCTTGCCCAATCGCAGCATCGCCTTGCGCGTTCCCAGGCTGTTGTATTGCCAGATCCCGTTCACGACCACGTAGTCGAACTCGCCCGCGTGCGCCAACAGCCAGGGAACCAGGTTCGGCGTAAATCCGAACCGTCCTCGACCTGGGCCCAGCGCCAGGATCGGCAACGATTGATCGGTGAGCCAAGGCGATTCCGGCGTGTCGCAGCAGACAACTTGCGTTTCGTGTCCCATGCGCCGAAGCGCCTCGGCGCGTTGGCGCAGTCCCTCGATGGGGCCGCCGGTTGCCGGGTCGGTCGTGGCGATGACGTGTAAGAGGCGGGCCATCTTAAGCGGGGAGCGGGAGCGGCTTCAAGAGATGCTCGCCTCCCGATTGCCGCTTATACACATACCGCGCCCACTGCCTGAACGAGTGCTCTCGCGGCGCGTTCGGCTCCAGCTGTAGCGCCCACTCCGCGATCGGCACGTTGAAGCCGGTCTTCGGGCGATTGAGAACCGCCTCCGGAAGTTGCTGCTTCGGCGAGCGCGCCATCGCGTCCTTGGTTGGGGGGTTACCCGAGGCAATCCAGGGTCCCAGTCGCCGCATCAACTCGATATCGACGAACGGCACGCGAAGCTCGAGCGAGTGGGCCATGCTGGCCCAGTCGCTGTCGCGCAGCAGCCGGTGTCGCATATACACGCTGGATTCCAGCGCCATTACCTTCGCGTAATCGGTGGGAAGTCCGCACGTGATCGCTCTCAGCCGGTCCAGGATCGCCAGCTCCTCGAGGCCGGTGTTCAACATGTCGGCATCCAGAATCGAGCCGAGCTCCCACGGCATGAAGAGGCCGCGCCGCAACAGGTAGGCGCCTTCGATGGTCCCGCCGTACTCCAAGAGACCCGGAAACTTCGGCAAGCTTCGTCGGATCCCCAACCGGCTAGCTGCAGAGCGCACTCCCCGACCGAGGCCGGGCGCCGCCTTCGTCCAGCGAAGTGCCCTGGTCAGCTTGGGAATCTGCCTGAACGAGGGGTATCCGCCAAACATTTCGTCCGCTCCGAGCCCGGAGAGCGAAACCCGAACCCCAAGTTTGTGCGCTACTTTGCAAACGAAATAGGTATTGGCGCCATCAATAGTCGGCTGGTCCATCGCGGAAAGAAGGGCCTCGATATCTCCCTTGAACTCATCGCCAGAAACTCGATGGATGAGATGATCCGCGTGGCACTGTCGGGCAACCTCGGCGGCAAGCTCGCTCTCGTCGTTCTCCGTCCCCAGATACTCCTGGAACTCCAGGGTGACCGCGTGAACGGGATCGGAGCGTCCTTCGGCGGCCAGAGCCAAGATCGTCGACGAGTCCCGTCCGGCCGAGAGGAATAGGCTGACGGGCACGTCCGAAACGAAGTGGTGATCCACGGCGTCGGCTAAGGCTTCGTGCAGGTATTCCCGGTCGAACTCCGTGCCCGGCTCCATCAACGCTTCCTTGAGGTCAAAGATCGGCTTAGAG